>NZ_JAIXHZ010000068.1:0-67530 GCF_043392705.1 Dysgonomonas sp. Shenzhen-Wh21 | reverse complement strand
ACATTTTCGGACGGTCCGGCTTTACCTGCAATAATGTTGCTCGAACCCAAGTCTACATATTTTATGGATGCAGGAAAGATGATATGGACAGTCTTATCAAAAGTCACTTCCAATCCATAAGGCGGTATCATCCGGTCGAAAGTTATTTTCTTGGATAAGCCTTCGTAATAATCCCCATAGGTCGGTTTAAGCACCTGTTGCAGATCTTCCTGCATATCGTTCGTTCTCGTATGTTCTGTTTGTGCATGGACTGCTATTGATGTCAGCACCAATGCTATTGCAATAATATATTTCTTCATTGTTTCTAGTTTTGAATTTCTTATTACTATTTTTTTATTCCCCTAATTAGCCTTTGGCATCAGCATAATGCGATAACCCGATTTGAGTGTAACCTTGACTTGCCTAATCTTTTTCTGCATATAAGCTGATACGCCTTGTATTGCTCCCTTGCTCAGATCAGAAGCAAGTTGTGCCCCTGTACTCTGTGTCATGGTAAAGCTTGTTCCTACACTGTTTCCCATATTAGCAACAATCTCTTTGGCGGCATTCATTTCCAATGATCCCGGTATGTGGATGCCACGTTGCCCATCCGTGTCATAGGTTACCATCTCTACCAGAATGATTGTTTCTTCATATTCTATGGAAGAAATCAGAATGTCCAACCGTTCGCCTTGAATCTTGGCTATACCTGTCAGAATCGTATTCTCAGGAATGAGCGTACTGCCTGCTACCAGCGGCTCAACCAATCGCAAGCGGGTTGTTTGTCCGTCAATAACTGTCTGATTATCATGAATCACTGCTGAAATGGTATTTTTGGTGGAGACTCCAACTTCACCACCCACTGTATTAAATCCCATGTTTCTGGATTGGTCATACATTTGGAACAGCTCTTCATTACTGATACTCTGAGCCAATGATGACACAGTTTGCTTTTGTATCTGCCGAACGGGGCTAACAGTAGTCTTTCCATTTTTGGTAGAACTGTCCTTTCCGTAGTTATCAATCTTGTTTTTCAAGGAGTTGTTATTCTCAGAAAAGGATTCACCTTGATTTTGTGGCATATACTTCGCCGCCATTTCGTAAGACTTTTCCATCAACAGAAGTTGTTCATCTACCGCCGACTGCTTGTCGTCCTTTTCGCTCATCTTTGCTTCAAGTTCCTCCAACTTCCTTTTCATCTCTTCTTTTTCAGGATCATCTTTGGGCTTTTCATAGAAATTGCCCAATGTTTTATTGATGTCCTGATAAGCCGATACGGAATTGTTAATCGGAGCTTTCGGCCTTGAGGTTGATTGCTTCGGTTCATCCTCAAAATCAATAACTACCCGCTCATTCTTTGAATTCTCCAACATATCTGCATATCCTTGTAAGGATTGCATCTTGTTTTTCTGTCGTTCCTTCATCTGTTCCTGCTCGTAGGCGTCTTTCTTATCACCGATGATACCATCCTTTTTGGGATCGGGTATATCAGCATTGAAGCCTGTACCTATTTGCTCTTTGGCTTTATCTTCGTCCGATGGGGCAAAGATCAGCCAGATACATCCTGCAAAAACTACCGCCATCAATGCGAAAATCGCATACTTCTTTAGCTTTTGTTTTTGCTCTTCGCTTAGTTTTGGTTTATCAGCCATATGATTCTGTTTTTTCAAAATTTATACTATCTGACATTTCTATATCCGGTTCAGAGTCTAAAAAGTCAAAGTCCAATTTTTTCGGCTTTACTTTTTCCAGCTCCAGTCTTTTCATATACTCTATCTTGAGCTGTTCCTTTTGTTCCTGTTTCCGCCCCCAAGTACTGATGGACGTAAATGTGAAGTACAGATTTAGTATAGTAAAGATCAAAAGTATAATGAGGATGACTGTCAATCGTTTGTCGGGAGTAATCTCCCCACAGAGATCTTTGAGTTTGTCCTCCAGCCAATAGCCGAGTTCTTTTAGTTTCTCTTTCATATAATTTGTAATTTACCCAAATCCTCCTTTTGGGGAATTAATGGACTGTTATCTGTCAAGAACTCTTATGTCCTTATTCTCTCGTATCTCGAAGGCTTCGATGGTGAATCCATGCGGATTATTGTCGGAGCGAACGGAGTTCAGCAGTTTACAAGTTGTTATCAGGCTTCGTTCTGTAATATTGCTTTCTCTGATAATCATTTGCCGTGCATATGTCGCCACCTGATAGGGATATACATCTAGATTACAGGAAATACTATCGACTTGGATACTCTGATTAATATTTCCTGATATTATTCGATTGTAAAATCCTTTCTCCGATAAGTCTTTATAATAATTGAAAGCCGATTTATCCGACAACACTAATGCCCGGTTAATATTACTTTCAATAGCCGACTTATCAGGAGACAGGGTAAAGAACAGTTCGTGAAACCGCCTGACGTGTTCGCGAGCTTCCACAGGTCTGTTTTGTGATAGGTCCTGTGATAAGGCGAGCATCAGTGACTTCCCATTATCCAGTACATAAATCTTTCGCCGTTGCGATTCTGCGAAATCGTAAGCACTCCATACGGAATAACCTGCGACCGCAGCACACAAACAGAGAAAGACTATGCCGAATATGCGTATTTGCCTAAAGCTTGATTCGATATTTTTTAATGATTTAAATTCCATAAATTCAATGTGATAATTAGCAAATTTGCCGATGTGCCAATGAAGATTATTGAGCCATATAATCTGTAACCCATTGGCAAATTGGCATATTAAACAATTGACTCATTTATTAATTACTGAGAAGTCCTTCTTGAAGAACCGGATTGTCCTCCGTTCCCCGTTGAATAATTCCTCCCTTGTGGCTGGCTGCTACTTCCGGTATAGCTACTACTGCTACTTCCGGAACTGCCATTTCCTTTCAATCTTCCCGCAATGTTTCCTGCAACAGCACCACCAAAACCTCCAGCCATTGCCGCACCTTTGGTCGCTGTACTATTTACATTCTTACCGAAATTACCCATACCTCCGGCAGAGATAATCCATCCGGCAACAGTCGGAATTGTAAAATATCCGACAATGCCGATAATCAGAAAGACGATGTAAATTACATCTGAACTGTCCAAAGAGAAATTCGGGTCGGTCTGCATCCGGTCAATGTCCGATTGCAGCATCAGAGATTGAAGTCTGGCTAATATGGTACTGAATAAATCGGAAACAGGTAGCCACAGATATACCGAAATATATCGAGTGATCCATTGCGTCAGTGTCGATTGAAAGCCATCCCACACAGATATGGCAAACGCCAGTGGACCGAGTATGGCAAGGACAATCAGGAAGAAGGTACGTATCACATCTATAATCAGGGCAGCCGCTTTGAAAAGAATCTCCAGCAACTCACGGAAGGCTTCCCGTATCCATTTTTTCAGTTGATATGCAGCCCGTTCGATATATAATCCGGCTTTTGTTCCGACGTCCGTAATGCCCAACGCTTCGAGTTTGGTGTCCCATACTTCGTTGTCAACCAGATAAGCTGTCTCGGGGTTACGCCGCATGGCTTCGTATTCCAGCTTGTCTTTTATCTCGGCATAGCGTTGCATATCCAATGTCTCGGATTGTAGCATACCATTCGTCCCCTGCACCACCGGACTCATAATGCTGTTAATTGTTCCGAGTACAATTGTTGGGAAGAACATAATACACAAACCTATAGCAAAGGGACGAAGCAGAGGATACACATCTATCGGCTCAGCTCGTGCCAGAGATTGCCATACCCTATACGCCACATAGAACAAAGCTCCCAGCCCTGCGATCCCTTTGGCTATCCCGATCATATTGCCACAGAGGGGAATCATACTGTCGTAGAGCGTCCGCAGTGTCTGATGAAATTGTTCGAAATCCATTACCAATACCTTTCGTTAGGGTTACCATACAGTGCATTCACACGGGCTGTCTCGCCTTTCTTCTTGGCACGCAGGTATGAAACACCGATATTCTTATTTGTATAATAGCGAACCAGATTCCGGTATTCCACCATTGAATCGTAACAGCTATTGACTACATCTATCCGATCTTTGTCGGATAGAGAAAGTGTAGAGATATTTACTACTCCTTTCAATTCATTCAGTACATCATTGCTCTGTTCCAATAACTTGGCATAACCGTTAGCAATGGCATTGAGTTCTTCTACCGAATAATTGGGGTCAGACAGCATTTTTTGAAAGCTGTTGACATAGATATCCGATATCTCGCCTACCATCAGGATAGTCTTTTGTACTTTCTTGGCATCACGAACCAAATTGCTAACAGATTTGAGTGCGTCGTAGTACTCTTTTCCTTGATTATAAACCTTTTGCACTTCTTTGAAATTGTTAATCATATTTTTCGCAGTCGTAGATGTTTCCACCACCTGCTTGCTGGTATTGACAATGCTTTGAGTGAAATTACTCGGGTCCCAGACAGTCCACTGGGCACTCATATTGCTACAAAAAAGCACAAGGCTCACGCATAACATGAAGATTTTTGTTTTCATATTCAATTGATTTTTAAATAAGTAAATAGTTGTAATTTGCTACACTCAAAAAAGAGCATTGAGAGAGTAAAGCCTATCCGTCTCTTTTGCTTTCAGCCAATTGCCGGATCGCCTGTTCGATATCTCCGCCCAGTTTATCCGCCAACTGCAAGACCTCCATCTTTTCGGTCTCTTCTGTTGTGAATGTCAGGTATTCTTCGGTCGATACTTCGGTGGCATAAACTGCCGACTGCATACCACCCAATCCTATCCAGACTTCTTTGTAAATCCGATTCGGATTATTCGACATATTGATGGAAAGTATCTGAGACTTTTCTTTGTCGGTCAAACCCAATAAGGTCTGTATCGAATCAAATTTATTCATATACTTCCGCTGGTCCAGCAGTATCTTACAATCCGAGTTATTGATAATGGCTTCTTTGACAATGGGAGACGAAATTATATCGTCTACCTCCTGTGTAACAACAATTGCTTCCCCGAAATATTTTCTGACGGTTTTATACATATATTTCAGATAATCAGCCATGTTAGGGGAAGAAAGAGCCTTCCATGCCTCTTCTACAATCAATTGTTTTCGAACGCCTTTCAGGTGCCTGAGCTTATTGATAAACGCTTCCATTATGATGATTGTGACGATAGGAAAAAGTTCTTTATTTTCCTTAATTTGATCAATTTCAAAGACGATGAAGCGTTTATTGAGCAAATCCAGTTTCTTATCCGAGTTCAGCAGGAAGTCATACCGTCCGCCCTGATAATATTGCCGGAGAGTCGTTAGCATATTGTCGATATTGAAATCGGATTTACTAACCTCGATTTCCCTCTCTTTCAATGCTGTCTTATACTCATCCCGCATAAATTCATAGAAAGTATTGAAACTTGGAGTAATATTTCTGTCAGTCTGTATCCTTGTGATATATTCATCCACAGCACTACCTAATTCTCCCGATTCTGTCTTGGTAATCTTGTCATCATCACTTTTCCAGAGCGTCAGCAGTAAAGTTTTCAGGCTATCCTTTTTCTCTACATCGAATTGGTTATCATCGGTATAGAAAGGATTAAATGAAATGGGATTTTCTTCGGTGTAGGTAAAGTAAATCCCATCTTCACCTTTGGTCTTACTACGGATCATCTCACATAAGCCCTGATAGGAATTTCCGGTATCGACTAAGACGACGTGCGTGCCCTGTTCCCAATACTGGCGTACCATGTGATTCATAAAAAAGGACTTTCCACTACCCGAGGGCCCTAATACGAACTTGTTTCGGTTGGTAATAATCCCCTTTTTCATCGGAAGGTCAGAAATATCCACATGCAACGGTTTACCTGTTACCCGATCGACCATCTTGATTCCAAAAGGAGATGGCGAAGATTTGTAGTTCGTCTCTTCTACAAAAAAACACAAAGCCTGTTCGATAAAGGTGTAGAAAGATTCTTCACTCGGAAAATCGCCCTGATTACCCGGAATGCCTGCCCAGAACAAGGTCGGAGTATCAACCGTATTGTGTCGGGGCTTACATTCCATCAGTGCTAATTGGCTACCCACATCGTTTTTAATCCGGCTCAGTTCTTCCTTGTCTTCGCTCCATGCAATAACATTGACATGACAACGCACGGAAGTCAATCCAAAGCTGTGAGCTTCGTTCAGGTAATCTTCGATCCAAGCCTTGTTTATCTGATTGCCCCTACTGTAACGGGATAAAGAGTGCATATTGCGAGCCTGTTTTTCAAATTGTTTTAGATTCGCCGTATGGTCATCAATGAAAATATACTGATTGACGATATGGTTACAGGTCAGTAGAACCCCAATGGGAGCCGCAAAAGACAAACGACAATCGCTTCGGTCAGTAGATAGCCGTTCATAACGGGTATCTGTTTCTACTTTGCCCGGTAGATCTTCTACATCTGATAGTGTATGCAGGCAGAGATAGTTATCACCGACTTTCATTTCGCCTGCACCGAGTGCCATGTCTTTCAGACAGGTAGTATCTTCCTGTGACAAGGAAAAATATTTTTCGATAATGCCGGCTTCATCTTTCGTTCCTACAATCTGATCGGTGGTTAGTCGAATAAGTTTAATAAATCCCGAATCGTTAATAATCCGTTCAAACTGTCCGACCGATTCTAAAAACTTCTGAGCCGTCTCCCGATCCTGCATTTCCTTTGGTACGATAAAGCCGCGTGTCAGAGCCGTATAGCTGCTTTGTTGCTTCGCCCGCTCTTTGGTAGTTTTGGTCAGAAACAGATAACTGGTATGATTCAGAAAGGGGCGTTCATTGAAATGACGCTCAAAACTACGGGACAAAAAACTGATATCCTCTTTTTGTACCTGTGGCTCATACTTTTCCTCCACAAACCAGTCCTGTTTATGAATGATACTGTAGTTGGGCAATACTTTCATAGCTTTTGTCCAGGAAGCATGTATGGCTTCATATTCGGGGGAGGTTACGGTAAAGAGTTCGGGCAGTTCCACTTTGTAGGCAACAGTAATATCCGCATCTTTACTCAGGATACAATCATGTTCTACTGCCAGCAGGGGAAACTTGCTCTCTAAGGTGTCTGCACTTAGTGTATTACGCATGCGAGGCCTCCTTTCTTTGGATTCTTGAAATTAGCTGTATGATGTGTCTGCGATTGATAATGTATCGGGGATGATTACGACTAGCTTGTAACTTCATCAATCCATGTTCGCCGTATTTATCATTCAGATAGAAAGTCCCCCAGACCAGTGTTCCGGCAGTAACTACTCCGAATCCGATGCAGATAACCTGACTGATACCGATCATATACAGTATCACAAAGACAATAAACACAGCCAATAGTCCTCCTGCAAAAATAAAGAGGTACTGCGATTTGAGTCCTTTAAACTCAGCGGGCTTTCCGATTCCTTTATTGATACAATATTCCATTCTTCTTCGTTTTAATAATTATTGAATTCATATACAATCCTTGTTTCCCCCTTTCGGGGGAACAAAGGAGGTTCTTATAAGAAAAATGAACGAAGAATAGTAGCAGCTACAATAAGGAAGATACACGCTCCGAACCACGAGGCAGCAGTTTTCGAAGTGTCGGGGTCTCCACTCGAAAACTTCGAATACACCTTAACTCCTCCGATGAGTCCCACAACGGCTCCGATAGCATAGATGAGTTTGGTTGCCGGATCGAAGTAGGAGGTTACCATATTGGTAGCATCGGTGATTCCCTGCATACCGTTTCCTTGTGCGAAAATAGTGGTAGTAGCAGCTAAGAGTATAGCTGCAAAGAATAAGATTCTTTTCTTCATACGTTTTTGTAATTGTGCCGTGAGGATTGGATGGTCGCTCACGGCGGGTTAAACTGAAATAAGTTGGATAATTAGCGGTCGCAGACCGTTTTATTTACATAATCTACGACAAGTTTTACATATGCTACTATTCGTGTAGCCGTTTTATTCACATCGTCTGTGAAACCTATTTTTAGAGAACAGGAACTCTTTCGTCTTAGTTATTTTCCCATAGGCATATCGTTTTGTTATAATAAAAGGAAGTCTGTGACCTCAAAATATACTGTCAATATCAAAATCTTTAAAATCATTGGGATAGGCGATTTCGTTATCTTTCTGCCCCTGTTGCTGCTCCCGTAAACGTTGGGCACGCATAGCCAGATGCGTATCAATCAGTGTCGAAATAGTTTTGGATGTTTCCGCACCACTGGCTATCACCTGTTTAATCATTTCCGTTTGCTGATTCTCATAAAGCACACGCCCGGCTTCATCTTTATCCGTTTCACAGGCTTGTTTATCTGCGATGGTTCGATTGGTATGTGTTAATTCGTCAAAGCTGGCTCCACTGGCTACTACTGCATCATGTTCACTTTCCAAATCTTCCCGTTCGGTTTCCGAATCAAATTCTTCTGCGGATAGGGATTCTACCTTTTCCAAAGGAACATCCACATCGAATTTTTCGGGTTCGTCTTCTGGCGGAGGGACAAATGTAGATTCTTTTTCAATAGGATTTTCATTATTCAAATTTGTGGCAGTGTTTGGCGTTGATTGGCGTAGGTTAAATTTACTTTTGCCCAAAATTGAATCGATTTCATCCTCTTCTCCAGTCATTTCTTTGGACTTTTCAATTTTGACCTCTTCATTTTTTGTCTTTCCGTAAGTGGTCACATACAGCCAATCGACAAATTGTTTCCACTTCCTCAGCAAAATAGGATAAAGACTCATACCCAATAAGATGGAGGCGATAACGACTATTAGTTGTACCATTTGACTATTGATTTTAAGATTATTCATCTACCTTTCGTTTAAGTATTTCCTTTATATCGGACTCATACATTTCAAAATGATGAGTCAGCACCATATCTATATATCCGAACACTGATAAGTTTGGATTGTCATAACAGAGAATAATATGCTGTATCTTCTTATAAAATTGGCTTCGCAAATAGGTCGTTTTTTCTTTCCTCCCTGTAATTGGAGTTTCCTTAACAAAAAGAGATTCATAGTCTACTTGTACTCCTTTTCGCAAAATGGAGATATTTGGGTGATCAGATGGTATATCCACAGCTTCATTTTCTACTTCTTTCCTACCTAAAGGATTACGCCTATAGGCCTTGACTTGTTGTAGGATTATAAGCCCTAAAATCAATGTGGATACTGATATAATCAATAATAATATTTCCATTACAGTAAGGTATTAGGCATATTTTCTTTATAATAGTGTTCTATTTCCTCCCTATGGGATTCTAAGTGATGCTCCAAAACAGTGCTGATATAAGCACCTATCGTTATCTTATGCCCCGGCTTGACGGCTGCCAGACGGCCAATAATATCAACAAGTTCCTCTTTGATATAAACACATTTACGCCTGGGTATCTGCTTTGTCGATTTTTCTATAAAAGTAAATCGGTATCCTGGTTTATCAGAAATGGTGGGTCCTGATTGTCCGTGATTATTTGTTTGTTGATTTTGATGTAAGTTTCCCATTTTTGTTTTTAGTTTTATTTAATTAGATCATCTCGTTTCTTTTTATACAGGGTATTTATCTCCTGCTTGTTATCCTCCAGATGTTGCCTGATGACAGTGTCTATAAAAGCACCGACAGTCATATTTTTATCGGCTATTTCCTTGACGATTGCCAAAATCGTCTCATGCAGATCCTGACTGATATAGACACACTGTCTTGTTTTCAACTCTTTAGGTTGCAAAAAAGCTGATCGATAGCCGCTTCCGGCTCTTGGTTTTGCCACAGCTTTCCGTTCTTCCTGCTCGGGTTCTTCCTGTTGGCTTTCTTTTTCCCTTATCTCTTTTTCAACAGGAGCAGCCACCGTTTTACTTTCCACCCTCCCACAATCGGCCATCGATTCCAGAAGTTCTTTTTCGTCAATACCTTCTACACGGCGGATAATATTATCTTTCTTGCCCATCTGCTTTCAGTTTTATCAGTTCTTCAATCTCATCGGCCAGCAGGTCCAGATTGGTATTTTTTAGCAGTTGCTTGTCTACAGGAAATAGTGTACTGCGAAAGACAGGTCTGACCTCTTCGGTCAGTTCGTGCCGGAAACGCTTACGGTCGGGTATGGTTGTTTTCAGTGTCTGCAACCCCAGTTCACCGATTAATTTATTGAAGGTATCGTACAGGTCGGTTCGCTCGCGGGCATCGACCTGATTCCAGAGAAGGTACAATCCCTGAATATTACTCTTCCCGGTGGAGATCACATTGTCATTGAGCAGGGATGCAAATTCCAACGAACTCTGTAATACCATCCGGTCGGCAGTGATCGGAGTAATAATAAAATCTATCATGGACAGAGTTTTTATGACCCCCTCGCTATTAAGCGTACCGGGTAAATCGAAAAACAGTATATCCAAATCTATCGGAGACTCTTCGATCATTTTCTCGGCTGCAACGATAGCATCAGCAGGGAAACTTTTAAGGATCGGATAGGGTTTCCTGTTCTGTGTTTTCAACTGGTTGTAAGCCATCAGTTTGTAATGGTCGATTGTACTTGCGATCTTCCGGTCCCGGTCTCGCATATTATAAGTGCTGAACTGCGGGAAGTCACAGTCTATCACTCCTACATTATATCCTATAACATAATGGAAATATCCGGCGGTCAGTACCGTCAGGACAGTTTTACCTGCTCCGCCTTTTTGAGTGGAGAAAGCAACTAATAAGGTCTTTTTTTCTTTCATTTGGTAATGAATTAGTTAGTTAATAAAATGGATATTTAATATGATGAATAATTACAACAGTGTATTGTCATAGCAGTCGATAGGCTCATCGGTACTCAAAGGGTTATCGGGCTATCAGGTTATCTGCTTATTAAAGGATATAATACCGTAAGTATCTGCATATCTGTATTCGCTTATATCCGGTTCAACAGCAATGTGTAAATACGATTTCCCGCTGATACAAAGAGCCACATTATAACTTCACAACTTCATGACTTCTTAACTACAGTACATTTCCACTTCTATACTTTTTTGCCAATACGGCAATTCGTCAATACGGGTAAGCTGATATCCGATACATTATATAGCCGTCTGCCCAAAGTAATACTTCTGTTCTTTGCTAATGAAATGGTTATCTGAATCAACCGTTTGGCAAATAAATAATAAAGATTCCATAAAACGCTCATTTTCAGAATAGGTGGCAGTGTTTGGCGTTCATATGGTAGTCTGTCATTGGAAAAGGGAGAGAAATATTCGGAGAAGAATCGATTTTAAGCCAGCTACTTTTTTGTAAAATAGCCTCGAAAAGGACGTCTCGTTTTTACCATTTTATTGTTGCTTTATATTCGAAATCAGAGTAAATATTGTAACCCCATTTCATTTGAAAGCCGGAAGTATCAAATCAACATATCTAAATATCTATTTTGGGGTGAAATGCTTATCAATTTCTACTTTCTCCTTATCTGACAGTTCTAATTTCCCCTTTTGGCAGTGTTTGGCGTTCATTGTCTACCCCTGATTATTAGCACACTAATAATGAAGCCTCTAACTTTGTCCCCGACAGAACAGTTTTCGGTTTTTATAGCATGCAAAGAAAAAAGAATGGCAGAATTGAGGTATCTGCATTTATAAAAATCACTCCTATTCTGCTTAGCTAAAAGTCATCCCCTTTTAGCTACAACGACAATCCGCCAGCGAGCGGATTTTTAATGTCGTCAGACATTAGCAAGATGTGTTTTGAGTACCCTCAAAACTGTTTCAAGGCACTTGAAACCATCTTGCCCACTCCTTTGAAAAGTCGGGGGGAATCTTACTCCGAAGTCGCAAGATTTGAAGTTCTCGATTGAATGTAAAATAATGAGGCTATCTGTATAGCCTTTGTATAGTCACTAATTATTCAAACTATCCAATGTATGAAAACAAACAAACGCAGGACCGGACGCTTGCCCAAGCAAGATCCGGCGAAAAGAAAACATGTATTCTACCTTAATGAAGCCGATGAAACTCGCTTCTTATCTCTTTTTGAGCAATCGGGAAAGACGGCAATGGCTCATTTCATTACCTCCTGTATCTTCGATAAGCCACTAAAGATCGTCAAAATTGACAAGGGAATACACGATTATTACATGCGATTGACCACATTCTTTGGTCAATTTCGGGGAATTGCCAACAATTATAATCAGATTGTACGATCACTAAATGTCAATTTCACAGAGAAAAAAGCACTCGCTTTTCTCTATAAGCTGGAACAGGCAACCATCGAATTGGCTCAGTTAAATAAAAAAGTAATTGCACTTACTGCCGAGTTTGAAGCTAAATATCTACAGTATCATGATCGCTAAGATTAACAGCGGGACTTCACTCTTTGGGGCTTTATCCTACAATCAGGAGAAAGTAGAACAAGGCGAGGGGAAGATACTTTTCGGTAATCGTATCATTCAACAAGTGGATGGCACATATAATATGTATCTGAATATAAAATCCTTTGAACCTTATCTCGAAGCCAATAAGCGAACCGAAAAGCCGGTTCTGCATATCTCACTTAATCCCCATCCCGATGACAAGCTAAGTAACGAGCAGCTAAGCAGTATTGCACAGGAGTATATGGACAGGATGGGCTATAGTGATCAACCCTATCTAGTGTATAAACACGAAGATATCGACCGCCACCACCTACATATTGTTTCTGTACGGGTAAATGAGAACGGCAAAAAACTGGATGACTCTTATGAAAAAAGACGTTCAGAGAAGATTTGTAAGGAACTGGAACAAAAATATAATTTGATGCCTGCCGAGAAACAAAAACAGTCCGATACTTATTCTCTAAAGCCCATAAATATCAAAGAAGGTAATATCAAAAAACAAGTTTCCAATATTGCCAAATCTTTAATACGAGACTATTACTTTCAAAATATCAATGAGTATCGGGCATTGCTTACTATATATGGTATAACGGTAGAGGAGGTGAAAGGCGAGGTTCGAAACAAAACCTATAATGGGCTAGTATATTCAGTATTAGATAAGAAAGGCAAAAAGGTCGGCAACCCATTCAAGGCATCTCTGATTGGTCGGGAGGTTGGTTACAATGCTTTGCAGAAAAGAGTGGGTATATCCAAAGATATGCTAAAGGACAAGAAAGCATATAATCGGACAAAGCATATAGTGTCTGCTCTAATAAAAGACAGACCCTCTCGCAAAGCGTTTGAAAAAGAGTTGGCGAGGAATAGTATCTCAGTATTATTCCGAGAAAATGATGATAAGCGTATTTATGGTGTAACCTTTATTGACCACGGGGAAAAAGCAGTATTTAATGGCTCACGTATGGGTAAAGAGTTTTCGGCAAATGTATTTCATAATCTATTTTTCGGCAACAAAAATGATAATCACATTGAGAATAAAGATCAGAACAAAGGTTTTATATACAATCATTCTCAGGAACAAGGCAGTTCCGTTGAATCCCTTGCCGGACTTTTCTCTATGGAACAACATGGTGATGACTATGAAGAGATTGCCTTTTCTAACCGGATGAAGCGTAGGAAGAAAAGACCTCGTGGTCCAAAAATATAATCAAAGTATCAATTAAAATTTAGAAATTATGCAACAAGAAGATGATTTGAGAGGTTTAGCCAAAGTGATGGAGTTCATGCGGGCCATCAGTATATTATTTGTAGTCATTCATATATATTGGTTCTGCTACCAATCCATTCGAGAGACAGGTATCAATATAGGAGTCGTAGATAAGATTCTGCTCAACTTTCAGAATACAGCTGGCTTATTTTCAAATATCCTTTGGACAAAGCTGTTTGCTGTTGTGTTTCTGGCATTGTCTTGTCTGGGAACGAAAGGTGTAAAAGAAGAAAAGATTACATGGAGCAAGATATATGTATTTCTGTTCTTTGGCTTTATCTTCTTTTTCCTTAACTGGTGGATATTGACCCTGCCTCTGCCTTTGGTAGCTGATGCAGCTTTTTATATTTTGACGATGACAGTTGGATATATTTTATTATTAATGGCTGGATTGTGGATGAGCCGTTTGTTAAAAACGAATTTGATGGAAGATGTCTTCAATCTGGAAAACGAATCTTTTATGCAGGAAACACGATTAATGAAGAATGAATACTCAGTGAATTTGCCAACTCGCTTTTTCTACAAGAAGAGATGGAACGATGGGTGGATCAATGTGGTCAATCCGTTTCGGGCATCGATCGTGTTAGGGACTCCCGGTAGCGGAAAGTCGTATGCAGTGGTAAATAATTACATTAAACAGCAGTTATCCAAAGGCTTTAGCATGTATATTTACGATTATAAATTCGATGATCTAAGTACCATAGCATACAATGAATTACAGAAGAATCTGGATAAGTATGAAATCCCACCTCAATTTTATGTTATCAATTTCGATAATCCGGCAAAGAGTCACCGATGCAATCCCATAGTTCCGGAATTTATGACAGACATATCGGATGCTTATGAATCAGCCTATACGATTATGTTGAACCTCAATAAAACGTGGATACAGAAACAAGGGGACTTCTTTGTCGAATCTCCAATAATTCTACTCGCTGCTATTATTTGGTACCTGAAAATCTATCAGAATGGAAAATATTGTACTTTTCCCCATACCATTGAGTTTTTGAATAAACGTTACGAAGATATTTTCCCTATTCTGACATCTTATCCACAATTAGAAAACTATCTTTCGCCTTTTATGGATGCTTGGCAAGGAGGTGCTGCTGATCAGTTGATGGGGCAGATTGCATCCGCTAAAATCCCTTTATCCAGAATGATTTCGCCACAGCTCTATTGGGTAATGACCGGAAATGATTTTACGCTGGATATCAACAATCCTCAAGAGCCGAAGATATTATGTGTGGGAAATAATCCTGATAGGCAGAATATCTACTCGGCAGCATTGGGTTTATACAACAGCCGTATAGTGAAACTTATTAACAAAAAGGGGCAACTAAAATCGTCAGTTATTATTGATGAGTTACCGACTATGTACTTTAGAGGATTGGATAATCTAATAGCTACAGCACGTAGTAATAAAGTGGCTGTATGTTTAGGTTTTCAGGATTTTAGTCAGTTGTATCGTGACTATGGCGATAAGGAAGCGAAGGTAGTTATTAATACCGTGGGTAATATATTCTCCGGTCAGGTTGTTGGTGAAACCTCCAAAACGCTTTCGGATCGCTTTGGTAAAGTATTGCAGAAACGCCAGTCACTCACTATCAATAAGCAGGACACATCCACTTCTATCAGTACGCAACTAGATGCTTTGATTCCTGCTTCCAAAATATCGAATCTTACTCAGGGAATGTTTGTAGGCTCGGTGTCCGATAATTTTGATGAGCGGATTGAACAGAAAATATTTCATGCTGAAATTGTGGTAGATAATGCAAAAGTAGCTACTGAAACCAAAGCTTATCAGAAAATACCGATTATTACTAATTTTATAAATGAAGATGGTGTTGATAGGATGGATGCGGAGATTGAGAATAATTATCGGCAGATAAAGCTAGATGCTAAAATGATTGTGGAAAGAGAGCTAGATAGGATTAAGAAAGATGACAGTCTGAAGCATTTAATAAAGAACTGATAACTATCTATGTAATGAAGCAGAGATTAATTCCCTGCTTCATTACATAAATTGTGCAGATTATGCACTAGTGCTTAATAAAAGAGCCTGCAATTTTATTTCACCTGAATCTCTATATTACTTTTTGGAATTCCTTTCATTGAAGCTTCTAATACTATCTTTCCTGCCTTATCGGAAGATTGTACAATAGCAACTAACATTCCATTGAAAAGATGCATCTGTGGCTCATGAAATAAGTCTAATGACACACTATTGCCATTTGCTCCCGCTCTGTAACTACCGGCACCGTTAACTTTAAACTTAACCAAATCTTGTGCATTAGGACACAAGTTACCATCTTTATCTACCACCTTTACAGTAACAAAAGATAAGTCTTTACCATCTGCTTTTATGACAGATCGATCAGCCTCCATTTCTATGTGATGTGGTTTGCCTGCAGTATGAATCTCCTTCTCTGCTACAGCTTTTCCACTTTTGTCATAAGCAATAACCTTCACTGTTCCAGCCTCATACTTAGTATACATCCACATTAAGCGATAACGTTCTTGACGTTTGAAGTCTTTGCTGTCGCTATTATGGACTGTTACTGAAAGATCTTTTGTTCTCACACCTTGACTTTTACCATTTATAAACAATTCGGCAGAAGGATAATTGGTGTATACAAAGACAGGAGTAACCTCTCCTTCGCGTCCCTCCCAGTTCCAATGCGGAAGAATATGTAATGTTTCTTTCTCTCTGTTCCAATGGCTTCTATACAAGTAGTATCTGTCTTTTGGAATACCTGCCATATCAACAATTCCAAAGAGTGAAGAGTGACTTGGCCAATCGGTATAATACGGAGTGGGCTCTCCTAAATAGTCAAATCCAGTCCATACAAATTCGCCGATACAATATGGTAAATCTTCATGTTGTATAAAATCGTCCTCGGGCAGGTTAGACCATCCACAATGTTCTACATCGTAAGATGACGATTGATGGTCTGCATACTTTTTCATCTGCTGACGCTCCACAGGGAACTTATATACTCCGCGAGAACTAACTGTAGAGGTAGTTTCGCTACCTAAAATTATACGTTGAGGAAGCTTCTTATAAGCCTCTTGGTATTTGTGTGGACGATAGTTAAAACCAAGTACTTCCATCACTGCCCCAAAGTTATTATTCATCACAGCATCAGGAGCATCCATTCCTTGCGTTACAAAACGAGTAGGATCTTCACGTTGACAAATATTTTGTAACCATAACGATAGTTTCGATCCTTCATCACCTCTATATTGATCTGGTACTTCGTTACCTATGCACCACATCACTATACTTGGGTTGTTACGGAATTGATGAATAAGATTTATCAAGTCTTTCTCTGCCCATTCGTCAAAAACGAGATTGTAGCCGTTCTTCATTTTGGGAGCTTTCCACTCGTCAAACGACTCTGCCATTACCATCATCCCCATTTCATCGCAAGCTTTTATCAAGTCTGGTGCAGGCATATTGTGCGATGTTCTGATCGCATTTGCACCCATCTCTTTCAAGATGCGTATTTGGCGACGAATAGCTGCATCATTTACAGCTGCACCCAATGGTCCTAAATCGTGATGCATACACAACCCCTTGAAGACTGTTCTTTTTCCATTCAAGAAAAAACCTTTATCTGGTATTATTTCTATGGTTCTGATTCCAAATGAGGTTGTATATTCGTCTTTCAAAACATCACCTTCGTAAAGTTTAGATACAGCCTTGTATAAGTTTGGGTTTTCGGTATCCCATAATAGAGGATTTTCTACCACTAAATCTTGTTCAAGAATTTTATTGTCGAATTTCGTTAGTGATTTTTTGTTTGATGCTACAATCTTATCATTCTTATCCAAAAGTTCGGTTATAATGCTATAACTACTTGCAGACTTTCCGGTTGGATATTCAACTTTAGTTTTTATATTTACTTTTGCAAAGTCATTCTCAACAATAGGAGTTGTCAATTGTGTACCCCAAGTCGGAATATAAGCATCCTGATTAATGACTAAATGCACATTGCGATATAATCCTGCTCCAGGATACCAGCGAGACGATTCGGGCTTATTTTCCAATCGCACAGCCAAAGAGTTTTTACCCTCGCTTTTCAGACATTTAGATACATCAAAGTGAAAACTATTATAACCATAAGGCCAGTGTCCGACTTTGGTTCCATTGACATACACTTCGGCATTACTCATAGCCCCATCAAAAATAAGCGTAGCAGTTTTGCCTTTCGTAAAGTCCGGAGTTTCAAATTCTAATCTATACCAGCCTACTCCCACAAAGGGAAGTCCACCTGTACGACCAGCGTGTTGCTCTGCTTTGGTTTGCCCATCTTGAACAATAGCCATTTCTTGCATGTCATTGTCACTACTGAAAGGACCATAGATTGCCCAATCGTGAGGCACAGTTACACTTTGCCACTTGCTATCATTAAAATCCGAAGTGTTAAAATCGGGGTTGTCTTCTCTCGAAAACTTCCATCCTTTCTCAAAGATCAACTCAGTACGCACTTGTGCTTGTGCTGTAAAAAACATTCCTCCCAGAAGAGTCAGGAGGCAGTGAATAACTAATTTCTTCATGTTTTATTTTGATTTAATTATTATTTTTCTTTTTCTATAGTCTGTTCTTAATCCATTCCATCACATTGGCAGGAGGACGTTCATTCGATAATTCATTCTTCATGAAATCCATATAAGGAGCTATATGATCATAGAATTTATAAAACCCTTCGCATAGGTAGTTGAGTCCTGGCTCTCCGTCCATAGTATTGATGATACGATTCTTCGGACATTCGCCATTACAAGCAAATTGATATTTACAAGACTTGCACTGCCGGGGTAATAAATCATATTTATCATTGCCAAACTTTATTTGCTCAGGTGAGTGCATCATCTCTATAAGTGTTTTGCTATATATATTTCCTAACTTATACTTGGGATATACAAAATGATCGCAGCTATACACATCACCGTTGAATTCCATCACTCCTGCGTGACCGCATTTTTTCGCAAAAATACAAACCCCTGGCTCTACTCCAACCCAGTTTGCCAGCATGGCATCAAAAATTTGAATATATGTTTTACCTACATCTTGTTTGACCCATTCATCAAATATTGTAATCAAGAAATCGCCCCATTTATCAGCCGGAACATTCCAAGGAGCCATCTCTCCACCTATACGTTCTACGATGGGAGAAAACTGAATAAACTGAACGCCCAAACTTTTAAAGAAATTATAGAAATCAAGTGGATAGTTTACATTATAATCATTAACAACAGCCAAAATATTGAATTCAACTTCATGCTTTTTCAACAACTCGATCCCTTTCATCACTTGATAAAAAGAGGGGCGTTTATCTTTTGTTTTTCTATACTTATCGTGGCAATGTTGAGGCCCATCCAGAGAGATACCTATCAGGAAATCATTATCCTTAAAAAACTTACACCATTTATCGGTTAGCAACGTGCCATTGGTTTGTAGCGCATTCTGTATTCTATGGTTCCTTCCATATTTTTTCTGAAAGTAAAGAGCCTTCTCGTAAAAACCAATATTCCGCATCAGAGCTTCACCACCATGCCATGTGAACAAAACATCCGGCATTGATTGAGAATTGATATATTCTTCAATAAATTTTTCGAGCAAGCGATCAGACATTGTATAATTCTTGTCTTCCGGATACAGTTCTTTTTTTTCGAGATAATAGCAGTAATTACACCTCAAGTTACAGATGGCTCCAACAGGCTTCAGCATCACATAAAGAGGCTGTGCAAAAGGTGCAAATGTGGATTGTTTCATATATTTGAAGACTATTTTAATTCTTGATTCTACTATTCGGACAATTTATTTAATAATGCTTTCGCTGCATTCAAGTCTGTATTCCATGTATCGGTTCGCTCTACAGTGCCTAATTTGGCTATAGCTGCATTGAGTCTATCTAGTTTACTTCTATCTGCTCCAATGTTGCTTTTAAGCAACTGTTTCTTTATGATTCGTATTTTCTCATAATCCTGAATACCCTCTACCAGTCTTTCGTAGCGTATCGAACTTCGAGCCTCAGGATATACAATGTACGTATCTCCGGCAGGCCACGTGCGGAAACGTGAGTCGGTCTCAGGGTTCTCTACCCATGAATTGAAAGCCCAACGTAAAAAACCGTCAAAGTTATTGGCAGCAGTAAACCAACCTATATAAGCCGATTCGGCACTATCAGAAAAAGTGAATTGATTGGGAAAAGGATGTGCACAACATATATAAAAAGTCGTGATAAGTCCTTTTGCTCTTCGTTGTTCTATATCTTGCAAATCTACGGGACTTTCGGCACCCACACACATATCTTTGATAAAAGGATATTTTTGGTAACTTTTGTGATTGTCGGCCAAGGCTACCCCCAATTCGGGAGCGTATTTTTTCAATGCATCCAATGTCGCTTTCATCGCTTCGGGGCTGCGTTCGTCCATCGCAATGTTAGTTATTTCGAGCCAACCTTTTGCTTTTAGATGCTTGACAAAATCCGGCAAAAATGGCCCCCACATTTGTTCAAATTCAGATGAACCCGGTTGGGCTATTACGGTAACTGTTTCTTGCGATTGGGCGTCCTTGTAATGTAGTTCGTCATTCCATGGTGCCATAGAATAACAATTTATCATTTTCTTTACACCCATATCCATCATGAATTGTACCCATCGGTCAAATATAGAATAATCATAAGTCCAAGTACCATCGGTGTTTTTCGTCCATACAATCATGTCTTCATAGGCATCGAAACATTGATGATTCCATGGGTCTTTATTTATATTGGCTGTAATAACTTTTTGTCCGGCATCAGCCAGCATTTGCATCACAGGCTTCATCTTTTCGAAATGCTCGTCACTCCATGGTTTCAGGTTGAGAACTCGAGCTACCGCACTTGGGTGCTGCCATTGGTCTAAATGAAATTGCCACTCGGAAGGTGGTGGAAGAGTTTTATCCAATACCTCCATTTGTAATTCAAAGTTTTGAGTTTTATGACCTTGTGCATATAAACTAATATTTCCGGTATAACTTCCCGGCTGTGCTGTACGTGGAATTTCAACGGTAATCCATACTGGTCTTACCGTTTTGGCTTCTATGTCAAAACAGTCTAAGTTGTCAAGCATATCGGGTGCTAAAGAGGCTGCATAGTTTTCCGGCTTACGATGGCCGCAACCGTCGGCAAATTCGTCGGTCATCACATATCGGACAAAACGAGCTTTGGCTATTTCTGACGGAAGGGTTTCTTTTTCCGACTCGAAATCGCCAAATTCTAACTCAACCTGATTTACATCAGATGCCGACCATAATAATAGCTGAGCTGAAAGTCTTTCGCCTTTCCATCCTGTGATTTTTTGGATAGCTACGCTTCCATTTATAACGGGTATTTCAGACTTTGGATACTTGTTGTCGATACTGACAAATGAGGCTAGTAAACTTTCATTTGCTACGCTACTCCAGTCTGAAAGAGTATCCTTGGTCGGATCTTTCATTTCCTGGAATGTATGACAGGTTTTAACAGGTCTTTGTTTTGTGCAATTAGTCAATACTAATAACAGGCATAATGCTATTATAGATAAAAATAGTTTTTTCATAAATATCTTATTTTATTAAATCAAGATCGAAAATCTATCACACACTCCTCGTAAGTGATTATATTATAGTATATTACAATTGGATACATACCATTAGATACTTTCATTTACTATGGTGGTCAATTTATAATTAACTCATCTGTGAATATAAACCCACTCTTATTTTTGGCAAATACTTTTAAGTACCTTACTTTTTGCTGCTGCAGCGTCCCACTAAATTTCTTGAATACAAGTCTGTCATGCTCCCGCGGAATATTATTATCTATTTTTAAAAGGGGTGTAAAGTTTTCACCGTCATTTGATCCGAATATCTCAACATAAACAGGCATATATACTCCGGGGCCGGTCAGCTGCATAAAGTTAGCCGAAAAGGCATTTACTGTTGTTTCATTTTCAAAATCAATAACTACTTCCATATCTGAAGTGAATCCTTGCCAGAGCCCGTCGCTATAGGTAGAACTCCCTACAAGCACATCAGTCAGAGCGGTTTCTCCTCCGGCAGGATATGATGTCCATTTTTTTAGATAGGTGACTTTTTTACCTGCAGCTAAGTGAAATCCTACATCTTTGGTAAATAAATGTTGTGGCTTGTCATCTTTAAAAATAGCGGCATTGAGAGTCTTGGAATTTTCTACAACTATAGTATCAAGGTAGAGCTGAGAATTGGTATCCGGAATACTGCCATCCAAGGTATACCGGATTTCAGGATTTATCTGCTCAGTTTCGAAATGTATTTTCACAACTCTTTTTGTCGTGTCGATAACCTGAAACATATCTAACTCATAACCAGGCTTGCGATAATTGACACCCAGATAATCTAATTTTACAAATTGTGCCGCCAGGCGTTGCTTGAAACCATCCCAATTTCGACTTTTCGAATCGGACCATAGCACCTCGGATAATGCTATTGCCCGTGGAAAGGCCATATACTCCATGTGGCTGTAGTCGGGAATATATTCAGCCCATAAGTTGCCTTGGCCGCCTATAAATTTAGAGGCTAAAGAATCGCAGGGAACCACATTGAAACTATATACTTTCCGCAGAGGAAGATAACCTCCGATAGCTTCAGGTTCGGTAGTAGGATCTGCCTGATAACTATCGAAGTAGCAATGAGAGCCGGGCGTCATAATAACATTGTGTCCTTGCGAAGCCGCTTTTATTGCTGTTTGGGGATCTCTCCAAAGCATCACAGTAGCATCTTTAGCCAGTCCGCCATCTATAATTTCATCCCATCCTATAAGTTTTCGTTCGTTTGCAGTCAGATACTGAGACACCCGTTTAATAAAATAACTTTGAAGTTCATCTATATCTTTCAAATTTTCCTTTCGTATTCTCTCCTGACATTTACGACAAGTCTTCCATGCTGTTTTAGCTGCCTCATCCCCTCCTATATGTATATATTCGGATGGGAAAAGTTCAAGTATTTCGTCCAACACATCTTCTATAAAGCTGAATGTTTCTTCGTTTCCAGCACAAAAATCACTGTCTTTATACGGAATACCTGAGCACGATAAGTGAGGATAAGCAACAAAAACTTCTTCTGAATGAGCCGGCATTTCTATTTCGGGTATAATGGTTATATACCTGTCTTTGGCATAAGCTACTATATCCTTTATCTCCTCTTGTGTGTAGTAACCGCCGTAAGCTCCGGGGGTACCTTCGTCCACAAATTTCCGTCCTCCTTCGAACCAAAACTCTTTCCATGTTTTTTGTGCCCTGAATGCTGTTTTTTTGGTCAGCAACGGATACTTTTTTATTTCGACACGCCAGCCTGCACCATCTGTCAGATGCCAGTGAAAAGTATTGAACTTATACATAGCCAGCATATCTATATATTTTTTCACCTCTTGGGCAGTCATAAAATTGCGGGAAACATCGAGGTGCATCCCTCTGTAAGAGAATTGAGGCTTATCGTTAATTGAGACAGCCGGAAGGACAAAACTCTCAGGCAGTTCCTTACTCTCGTATACTTCCGGGGGCATCATTTGTAATAAAGTTTGTATCCCGTAAAAGATACCCCTGCCGCTGTTTGCTTTTATCGAAACCTGTTTTTCACTAATATCCAACGTATAGGCTTCCGCTCCTTCTATTGCAGGGTCGATAGTCAGGAAAACTGCGTTATCGGTTTTCCCTTCTACTCTTAATTCAATCGGAGAATAGGAAGATGTATTCAATATTTGTTGGAAATGCTCTCCACATTGCCTAAGGTCGGCATCACCCTCTGACAGAACAATAGAGGTCTGCTTGTCCCATGTAAATTGACCGTTTTTTGATATTATTTTTTTCGGTATGGGGATTACGGGTACCTCAGACCGTCCGATATCCTTATTAATGCATCCGGTCAGAAGGATGCAGATTAAGAATAAAAATGTAAATATATTTTTCATCTGACTATATAAATTTGGTAAAATATAGGGCAAACCCTTCTACAATATATTAAGAGAATCTATGGTCACTAATCTTAATTAACTCGAATCTCATCTATAAACATGAAAGCCGGACTTCCTGCACCTGAATGCCAAGCAGGTAATTTATTTGTTTTACCTATTTTGATTTTTATATACCGGCCATTTACAGGTAAAAATGAGGTTTTGATTTTTTTTACTTCTTCGGTATGATTATCGGAAAGAGGATATTTTTCGGCTGATATAATTTTATAATTTTCACCGTCATCAGATACTGAAATCGTTAAACTCTCCGCACCAAAGATCCAATCACCGGTGCAAATATAAGTTCCGACTTCCACCTCGGATATCCCGGTCGTTTCTCTCAGGTCTATCAGTGCTTCAATATCATTATTGTAAAAACCAATCCAAGAGCCATCTTTGTAGCCGTTATTATTGCCTTGGATACCATCTACAAGAGCCGATACGCCAGAGAATGTATAAGAACGGTGTGGCTCAACGTTGAGTTGTATTGGTTTCATTGTTGCCTTGTTGATGTGAAACTCCTGACTGTAAACTGGTGTCTGTATATTGGGTCTTATGGCTATGGCTTTTACATTTACGGATTCTGAAAAAGATAGTGTTTCTACATATTTATTGCTTTTCTGGTTAGGCGTTGTTCCATCAAGTGTATAGTAAACAGGTGCATCATCTATGGTGGACAGGCTCAATTCTATAACTCCCTTATCGCTATTACTCTTTGTTTTAGCATTGATGTCGAATATCGACTTAGAATAGTTATAGCCTTTTCTATCATACAGTTTTATCATTTTGAATAAACGATTCAGAAAAGAATTGTAATCTTTCTTGTCGGACATCGTCCACTGCACTTCCGACAGGGCATCTATACGCGGCATTATCATATACTCTACTTGTTGGGTCGAAGGAATATATTCAGTCCACAGGTTAGCTTGTACTCCGATGATATGTTTTGCCTCGTTTTCACTTAAATTAGAAGGTACAGGTTCAAAACCATAGACCTTCTGCAACGGGATATATCCACCTATCGATAAAGGTACATTTTCGATATCCGTAGTTTGATAATAATCGAAATAAAGATGAGAATTGGGAGTCATAATGGCATCATGCCCTTCTTTGGCAGCAGCTATTGCCCCTTCTATACCACGCCATGACATAACGGTGGCATTAGGAGCCAGACCACCTTCCAGTATTTCATCCCAGCCTATTATTTTACGTCCTTTATCATTCAACATTTTTTCGACACGAGAAATAACATAGCTTTGAAGCCGGTCTTCGGCCGAATGATTTTTATCTGCTTTCAGATTCTCTTTTTTTATTTTTGCCTGGCATTTCGGACATTCTTTCCATCTGCCTTTCGGACATTCGTCTCCTCCGATATGGATATATTCTGAAGGGAATATTTCGATAATTTCTGATAATATATTATCCAGAAAAGTGTATATATCTTCGTTGCCCGCACAGAGAACATCGTCAAATACGCCCCATTCTCCAATAACCTCATACGGTCCACCCGTACAACCCAGATTCGAATAAGCCGTTAGTGCTCCCAGCATATGTCCCGGCAGGTCTATTTCTGGAATCACTGTTATAAAACGATCTTGAGCATACTGTACTATTTCTTTGGCTTCTGCTTGCGTGTAAAATCCTCCATAAGGCTTTCCGTCGTACTTACCCGAATTACGACCAATAACGGTTTGTTTTCTTATCGAACCTTTTTCTGTCAGTTCGGGATACTTCTTTATTTCGATACGCCAGCCTTGATCTTCGGTCAGATGCCAATGAAACTTATTCATGTTATGCAAAGCCATGATATCAATATATTCTTTAATGAACTCTACAGGGAAGAAGTGTCTGCCGACATCCAGATGCATACCTCTATAGCCAAAACGGGGATAGTCCTCAATGCTGACAGCAGGAAAAAGAATATCTTTACCTTCTGCATCAGCACAAATAGATTTCCGTAGTGTTTGTATACCATAAAAGACTCCTGCTCCGGAAGCTCCGTTTATAGTAATTCCGGCATTTGTTATATTCAAGGTATAGGCTTCTTTATTTTCATGTTCAAGTTCAGACTCCAGCAAGATGGTGTTTTCATCTTTTTTTGTGTCCGAAACCGTCAGCGTTTTACCTGTAGAAAATTGAATGAATTCAGACAGAAAACGGGCTATTCTCTCCAGCTCTGCATTGCCTTTCGGAAATACTATCACGGTAGAATTATTCAGAACAAAGGCTCCTCCTTCTACAATTTCAGTTTTCTGCGGAAGAGGAATTATTTCATAATCAGCTTGTGATATTTCTTTTGCCCCACATGCCGTTAGTATAGTTAGTAGAATAGTGTATAAGATTAATTTGGATTTTTTCTTCATAATGTATAATATTATCTGAAATAAGAAATCGGTTTAACTAAAATATAGAAATCGTGAGATTAAGTATCAATAGATATCTTCTTTAACTACCTCTATAAATAATTGGGATAGTTTATCTGTTACTACATTTGCATATTTTTCTCCTTTTCCGGCTGTTGCTTTATGAGGATTACCAATGCCTGTGTCTTTTGATACTTTCATCCAATTTCGGGGAGTCCAACCTGTTCCTGAACGAAGAGACTTCGAACAGAAAGGAGTGTAAGTTCCATCTCCAGCCAATGTTAAATCTACCAGCTGAGGATAATAGTGCATCATTACAGATGTTTCCATTTCACCGGCATGGTCATCTTTTTCTTCAAAATAACCGGCTTGAGGTTCTATAGCGAACAAATCGCTGGAAATGATAAGAAAATGAGGGTAATCAACAGCCAGATCTCTTATCATATTTTTAAAATTATTCCCGCCATGACCATTAACAATGAATAATTTTTGGATTCCCTGATAGTCCAATGAGGCTACAATATCAGTGAGTATAGCTTTTTGAGTTTCGTAACGGGCATGCAGGCAGAAAGGTTGTTCCCGTTGCCCCGGATTTTGAGAACCCAATGGAATGGCAGGGAGTACCATCCCTTTTATTTTTTCTTTATTATATGCTTTTATAACTGAGTCTATTGATATACCATGAGACATATAACAATCAGTCAAATAAGGCAGATGGTAATTATGTGGTTCGGTTGCCCCCCAAGGGAGCACTGCAAAATCATATTTCTGATCTTTGGTTTCATGATAAATTGCTGAGAGCAAATCAAACTGTGAATTCATAACTGTTTTATTTTAGTGATATAATCGTTTTTTACAGGTATCAGAGTCAGTTCTCGAATAAAAATAACAATTTAGTGTACAAACTCTATTTCGCATCTATTGAACTTAATCTCTTTTGCCTGTCCTTTATTTACCAGTTTCAGATATTTGATGCCTGATTCTGTTAGTTTCAACTGTTTGTTTAATTCTATAGGTTGATCATAAACAATCCATTGGTTTCCATCTTGAGATGTTTCTACAGTCCATTCCGAAGGGTCTTTATCTTCCATATTGATTCGGATTGCAGAAAATAAGTAAGAATCATTGGACTCGACCAAGATATAATCTCCCGTTTTCCATCTGATTATTTCATTAACGGGAGGGATAATAACTTTATTCAGTTTTGTTTGTAGTAAAACATTCTTCAGTTGAGTCACAGATGTTTCCATCTTGAAAGGTGAATATGAGCTTTTATCTTCCAAATTGGCATTATATGTCAGATTGTATTGTTTTACAATTGTTGTAAAAATATTATTTATCAAAGGAGTAATATGAAGAGAAGCTGTTTTTACTCCCGGCTGATACGGATTCTGGTTATATTTCTGATCTATATTAAAGTTGATTTTATTCAATGCTTGTGTCAACTTATATTTCCTCAAAAATCGGATTTTTTTATTTTCTTTCAGTGCTTTATACATATCCATTACAGCAAGCCCTGTCTCTCCGACATTTTTAAACTGCATAACCCAAGGCTCTATTTCCGAGAGCAAAGTTTTGTTATCCTCGCTAGCCATAAGTATATTGGATGCTTCTACTATAGAAACAAATTCAGAATAAAGCGTATCGTAATTTTTGCTGTCAATCTTTCCACTCTGACTCAGCGTATTGTTCACTGAGTTTATTATTGGTAAAATATGCACTGACTCTTCTCTTCGATATAAATGACCGTTGGCTCCCAAATCCGAGTTATGCTTGGCAAACTTCTTTAAAGCTTCACTGTTATTGGGTATTAATAACGATATAGCTTCACCCCAGCTTTTATCAGCATCGTATTTTTTCATATTCCAAGTATAGGAGGCTACGCTGTAAATTGCAATTTTGGAAGCCTCGGCACGCTCCATCGGATTGCATACAAAGCCTGACATCAGATGGGCAATATCCGTATCATTTCCATATACACATCCCATCAACAGATGATCTCTTACATAATCGCTGACAGGAAAATTCCACCACACAAATGCCGGACGATCAATCAGCGGGTTAATCCACTCCAACGATGTGCGATGGATATCCGTGCAAACCCGATCCCCTGTCCACATGATGTGTATGTCATCATCCAACTCTTTACCCAGAGTAGGCAGATAGCCCTTCTCTACATTTGACCAGCTCTTATTATATTCGGTAGGGCACATGATCAATGGCTTTATATCTTGCTTAGATTTGATAAAATTTCGATTGACATAATTGAGCAGTTCTGCTTGTTTGTCTGCCTTTGTACCTTCACCGCTTATATCATCAAAAAAGACAGCAAAAGAACGCACTCCCAGATCATACATTTTCTCAAATTTCACAATTAGGCTGTCTCTATCCGATTGATTCCATTTAATATCTTTTCCGGGATGAACAGCCCATACAAAATCTACATTGTTAACGTTAGAGCAATCTACCAAGGCCTTGATAGCAGTTGCTTCAACATCAGGGTATGGATAACGCCAATGCGGAGAGCTATGATAGGGATCGTCTTTTGGACCGTAGATATAAGTATTTAATTTGTTTTCACCATAGAATTTGATCTGAGACAGGCGTGCCTCAAAACTCCAGGGCGTGCCGTAGAAGCCTTCAACCACACCTCGATACGCAACGTCGGGCCAATCTCTTATCTCTACAACAGGAATCGAGTCCGATTCTAAAAGTTGAGATAAGGTTTGCAGACCGTAACGAACACCTCTTTCATCTGCACCCGCTACAACGATACGTTTTTCATTAATGGATAGGTAATAGCCCTCGGACTGTAGAGGTATGTTCTTAGAGAAAGGTTTTACAGATTTATCTCCTTTTATCCCGACAATAGCAGGGTAACTTTTATGGGCTACGATGTTTGTGAATAATGTTCCGACCTTTGCGGCAACAGCATCAGCCTCGGGTATATCTTTCACTATCTGAACCGATGAGGGAGTTTTGATGAGTCTTCCGTCCAATTTTATCTCCTGAACTGTTGGATGTATATTTTGTGAAAATACAGGCATACAGGCATACCACAATAAAAGTGTAAATATCAAAATGGATAGCCTGGCGGTATTTATAAGTATTGCTTTAGAAAACATATCTAGCTGATTTATTAATTTCCTCCTAACTTTATTTTTTCTTCTATAGGGTCATCATATAGTTTTTGCAAACGGGCTAATTCTTTTTTCATATCTGCTATTACTATGTCGTACCCGGGGGTGTTGTACAGATTATTCATTTCGTGTGGATCGTTTTGCAGATCATACAGTTCCCACTCATCTATATCATTATAGAAATGAATAAGTTTATATCTGTCGGTACTTACTCCGTAATGTCTTTTCACAGCATGCTCTGCCGGATACTCGTAAAAATGATAGTACAGCGCCTGTCTCCACTCTGTGGGATTTTCTCCTTTGAGCAGAGGAAGATAAGACTCACCCTGCAAATCTTCGGGGAGAGATGTTCCGGCTAATTCGAGGAAGGTGGAAGCATGGTCGATGTTTTGTACCATTTGGTTAATAATCCGATGTTTCCCTCCCGGGAAACGTACCAACAGCGGGGTTCTGTAAGATTCCTGATACATAAACCGCTTGTCGAACCATCCGTGTTCGCCCATATAGAAACCCTGATCGGAGGTGTAGACTACGATGGTGTTTTCGAGCAACCCGTTCTCTTCCAGATAATCGAGTACACGCCCTATATTACGATCTACCGAATGGATTACACTCAGGTAGTCTTTCATATATCTTTGAAATTTCCAGTTTGCAAGTTCCTTTCCCTGTAATTTTTTGTCTTTAAAATCTTTGATAATAGGCTGATAATACTTGTCCCATACGGCCTTTTGAGCTTCATTCATTCGCCCCGAACCTCCTGTTCGGTTATACATATCACGTCCTCCCGCTTCCAAGCCTTTCCGTGGAGTATGGATTTCGTTTTCGGCATCTGCCATTTTCAAGTCATAGACCAAATCCATATCCTCGATAATACTCATTTCCTGCATACGGGCAGCCGTACGACCATTATAGTCATCAAAGAAGTTATCGGGTAAGGGAAACTCTATATTATCAAACATACCCAGATCGCAGGTATCGGGCATCCAGGTACGATGGGGTGCCTTATGGTGTAACAACATGCAGAAGGGTTTATCCTTATCACGGCCATTACTCAACCAGTCCAGAGCTATATCGGTGGTGACATTAGTGGCATAGCCTTCCATCATCTTTTTTTCACCATTGTCGATAAATATGGGATTGTAATAATCGCCTTGTCCGGGAAGAATATTCCAATAATTGAATCCTGTAGGATCAGAGTGAAGATGCCATTTTCCAACAATAGCCGTTTCGTATCCTACTTGTTGCAACAATTTTGGAAACGTCTGTTGACTGCCGTCAAAAGAGGTGGAGTTATCCATGAATCCATTCTTATGGCTATGTTTTCCCGTTAATAGACATGCTCTACTGGGACCACTGATCGAATTAGCAACAAAGCTGTTGCTAAATAGGACTCCTTCGTTAGCCAGTCGGTCTATATTCGGCGTCTCGATATATCGTCGGTCGTAAGCACTGATAGTTTGATACGAATGATCATCACTCATAATATAGAGGATGTTCATCAGCTTTATATTCGGTTCTTCTGTTTTCTTTTGGGCATATGCCGTACTGCCGGTTAATAATACAACAGTTCCGGTCAATAATAGACAGTTCGTTTTCATGGGGTATATTTTGTAGGGATTAACTTAAATTCGAACTCGTATTTTTTTAAAGGAACTCTATATTGGGGCAATACTCCTGGGCCACAAGTGGCAGTTCCCACTCCGGACTGTTCCGCATCTAGATGGATGGTAACATTACCGGTTTGCTTCAATTCATTTAAATGTTTAGCCTTGTCCAGTATCACATCATCATAAGGACTTACGCTGAACTGAAAACCTTTTGGGCCAATAAATTTAAAACCAAAACCTTCCTTGTCTGTCAATATAGCCCAGCGCATATCGGTATGGTTGCCCGTAGACTGAGGTTTAGCGTAACAATGAAATGTTTCGTTTACTGATGTATTATATATTCCAATCGTGCCATTTTCTTTACGGTCTGCATAAGTCTCACTTTCACCCCGTCCCAGATATGTAATATTTTGATAATTGTCCGGCATCTGAAATGTAATACCTACACGTGCCATTGATTTTATGATTGAGGTATCGGGGTCGAATGAAGTTCTGACACTTAATATCCCATTATTTTTTAATATATATTCAAATATAGCATTTCCTACAATCGTATTTTTGTCGTTTAGTATGTCAATAGAGGCAGTGGTAATATTTTTCGATCTCTTTATTGTTTTCACACGTTGTGTAAGGTTATTCAATCCGGCTTTTTCCCACATCCTCGCTCCGTATGCATCTCTACTGTCGTTATCTGTTACAGGACGATACAGGCTGAGGGTAATGGGTGAGCTCAACATCTCGATAGAATTGAACCTATAAGACATTAATGCTCCTGTTGCATCATCGACTAGTATAGCAACTTTACCCTGAGCCGCAGTTTCAGCATATATGTGTTTTTTATTCACATCGATTACAAACTGATCGTATGCCACTTCATAACTTGTATCAACAAAAGGCTTCGAATTCTTAGGCTTCCAACTCAGATTCAGATAGGCTTCGCCAATATTACCGGGATAGGTAATTTTACCGATTTCCACAACTGCCGATTGCAAAGGTGCACAATCAACTGTCCGTACCCCTTCTTTTATAATAGCACCATTATCCCCGACAACTTTCCAATAAAGATTATATTCGTTAAGGTCAGTAAAATTGAACCAGTTTTTCACTTCTACCGTCAAGTTATTACCAGATTTGAGAGTAGCCTTAATATTCTGATATACTTTCTTTACCTCGTGTGCATGCGGGTGAAGTTCTCGGGTAGCTGTTACTATACCATTAAGGTTGAAGTTTCCGAAAGAGGGTACATCCTTTGGACCATAGTCACCCCCGTATGACCAAAACCATTTTCCGTTGGGATCGATTTTTACAAAAGACTGGTCTACCCAATCCCAAATACAACCACCCTGTGCCATTGGATGATTCTCAAAAATATCCCAATAATCTTTTAGAGCCCCGATACTGTTACCCATAGCATGTACATACTCACACAAGATAATAGGACGGTATATATCTTTTTGGTTAAGGTAATTATTTATAAAGTCGAGTGTACGGTACATCGGACAATAAATATCGGTATTATAGTTTTGTTCTGCACGCTCGTACTGAACAGGACGTGTACTCTCTACAGACTTAAGCCAATCATATGTTTTCTCAAAGTTAATACCATTGCCAGCCTCGTTACCCAAAGACCAGATAATAACTGCCGGATAATTTTTTGAGCGTTCATACATCCGCCGGGTACGATCCAGATGGGCTGTAAGCCAAATAGTGTCTTTGGCCAGTGATGCTTCTCCATATCCCATTCCGTGCGATTCTATATTAGCTTCATCTATCACATATAAGCCATACCGGTTGCACAGTTCGTACCAATAAGGATGAGTGGGATAATGCGAATTACGTACAGTGTTGATGTTTAATTGCTTCATCAGTTGAATATCTTTCAGCATAAGTTCTTTGCTGAGAGCTCGTCCTTGTTGCGAAAATTCGTGACGGTTTGTCCCTTTGATGAGTATAGGTTGTCCATTTATACACAACCTTCCGTCTTTGATTTCCGATGTACGAAACCCGATATTAGCACCTGTCAGGTATGTTTTATTTCCTGTTTGCAGTTTTAGAGACAGTGTATATAGTTCAGGACTCTCGGCACTCCATACTCCTATATTGGGGATGTATTTTTCTTCAAATCGAACAACTCCCGACTTCATAATCTTTTTCTCCCCTTCCGACACTGTGATACCTGCATTATCTTGCAGGGTATATGTTATTTTAGAATCAGACTGATCTCCATCAATCATAATATCGAGTGCAAAGATGCCATCTTTGTAAGTTTGTTTATCCAAAGACGATGTCACTTTAAAGTCTGCAATATACTGTTTAGGAGTGCTATATACATATACATCGCGCTCTATACCACTCATTCTCCACATATCCTGACATTCGAGATACGAACCCGCACTCCAACGATACACTTCCATAGCCACAATATTTTCACCGTCTTTCAATTTATCGGTTATATCCCATTCTGCGGGAGTTTTAGAACCCTGATTGTAACCGACAAATTCGCCATTGATCCACAGATAATAGAAAGAGGCTGCTCCTTCGCAGCAAAATACTACACGCCGGTCTTTCCACGATGCGGGCAATGTAAAAGTTCGGCGGTAAGATCCCACTTCATTTTCGTGGTAAGGAACAAGAGGTGGATTTTTTTTAAAGTTGAATAACTTATCATCAAACTCATAAGTTTCGTTTACATATATAGGATAACTATAGCCTTGTCGCTCCCAGTTGCCCGGCACATTGATATCAGCCCAATTACCTACAAAAAAATCTGTTTGGAAAAATTCTTTCGAACGATTTTCGGGATTCCTCACCCACCTGAATTTCCATTTACCATTCAGACTAAGGTAATAAGGAGAATCATAATGGTTTCGTTCTCTGACTGCCCCCTCGTCAGCATAGGGCAAAACATAGGCGTGAGGAGTCACTTTATTTTTACCGATAGCATACTGGCTCTGCCACTCAGGAAGTTCATCTTGTGAATAAAGATGATTACTAACAGATAATAAAAGAGTGAAAATAAGGAAATAAGAGTATTGTTTCATATTTTATGTTTTTTAGGAAATCAGATGGTTATACAAATGAGTAATTAATAGTTTTATCTCAGTTTTTTGTTTTCATAGCCTAGTATAACATTTTATTCTTTTTCTCAGACCCAATTTAAGCTTTAGTGTTAAAACTCGCCCTTAAACGGATATACTGAATTGGGTATATGTGCTCGGTCTATGATTGGGATCAGTTCTCTCAGTTTATTTTCATATTGCTTTGATACATCAAGTACTTCGGTCGGATCCGAATTAAGGTTGTACAACTCATAACAAGTTTTCTCCGGGTTATTTACATTTAATTTAATCAGCTTCCAATTATCTTTCAATATGGCTTGCTTACCTCCTTCTTCATGAAACTCCCAATACAAGTATTCGTGCTTCATTTGTTCACCCTGTCCGATTAGTGAGGGTAGATATGAGATACCATCAATACCCAAAGGTACACTCTGCCCGGTCAGGTCACAAAGTGTAGGTAAGAAATCCCAAAACGCAGAAACATGGTAATTGATAGTACCTTGTCGAATTTTCGCAGGCCAGTGCACAATGAAGGGTGTGCGGATTCCCCCTTCGTAGAGGTCTCTTTTCGTCCCTCTGAAGCCACTGTTGCTATCGAAAGCAAAAGGGTCATGTCCGCCTTCGATATGAGTACCGTTGTCAGATGTAAATATTACAATAGTATTTTCAGTCAGACCTTTACGCTCGAGCAAGTCCATTATTCGTTGTACATCTCTATCAAGACGGCTTACCATTGCGGCAAATGTAGCTCTAGGCTTATCTTGTGCGGTATAACCTCCCCTATATGGTTTTTCATCGAACATACCATCATATTTGCCTAATTCTCCTTCGGGAAGAATAAGATCCGCATGAGGTATGGTAGGTGTCAGGTAGAGAAAGAAAGGTTTGTCTGCATTATTTTCTATATAAGCTAATGCTTTGTCCATTACCAGGTCATGAGAATATACGTTTTTGTTCAGCATTATTTTCTTTTCGTTCTCGTATAAAAACTCGGGGTAATAACGATGTGCATGAAGTTGTCCCAAATATCCATAAAAGTAATCGAAACCTTGCTTGTTCGGATGCCCTTCCGAATCGGGGCCACCTAATCCCCATTTACCAATACAGGCTGTCGAATAGTTTCTGTTTTTCATTATTTCTCCGGCAGTCAATTGTTCATCGGCAAGAGGGTAATCGTAAGATTCTCCGTCGGAACATATGACATTTTTGTTTCCTCTGATATACGAATGTCCGGTGTGCATACCTGTCATTAATGAGCCGCGCGATGGAGCACTGACTGTACATCCAGCATAATGTTGAGCAAAACGCATCCCATTAGCTGCCAGTTTATCTATTGCGGGTGTTTCTATAAACTTTTGTCCATAGCACCCCAGGTCACCTATACCTAAATCATCTGCCATTATATAAATAATATTGGGAGGTGTATGTATGGGGCTCTCCTGAGCATTAAGCGACAAAGTAGAAACTGCTAATAATGTAGAGTTTATAAAAATTTTACAATTCATATTCTATTCTTTATTTTATTTTTATAACTATTTTATCAGTATATGTAAATATTCAGCCAATAGTTAGTATTGATTTACAATCGCAAGATAAATACAACTATTATCATAAATTTGATCATCATAATAAAAGTCCAAATTTCCCAATAGAGTAATATCTTTTATTATCGATGGTGCTGATAACTTCTAATTTCACAAAATTAATTTTATATTTCTCTTCAAACCTAACATACTGAGGAATAGGGTTATTTTCAATATTGCTGAACTCCTCTTCGTTTATTATTTTTTGCCATTTTACTCCATCGTTGCTTATATAAAAATTATATCTAAAAATAGTGCCAGACTTATTACCTCCAGCAACCGGAGTATAGGTAAAACCTGAAATATCAGTAGGCTTACTAAGATTAATAACTAGAGGTGACAAATCTATGCTCTTCCAATTTATAATAGACTGTCCTTCATATATCAATTTAGATACATTTACTGGATTCATTATCTGCCAGTCTTTTGAATCTATTTCATTAAATACTTTTGTATTTGTTTCTGTTATTAAAGGTGGAGCATAAAAGACTCCAAAATTAGAAATGTTTGCTATATTTCTTGCTTTCGTTACGGTTATTCTCATTTTAGAAGGGGTGAATTCAGAGAGACGTAATAGTCTTTTATATCCAACAGTAGTACCATTTGCGACTTTCACCCACTTGTTATTTATATATGCTTCGACAATAAACTGCTCGACACGCTGCCCCTTAGATATATCTTCTTGTATCAAAATGGTATTTATAGGAGAATTATCTTTTAATGAGTATTCAATAGAGTTCCCTTCTTCCAACGTTAATTGTTGGCTTCCCTTGTTTATTTTATTATTTTTAAAAGTTTCCTTTATATATTCAGAGAATTCTTTCAGACGGTCAAGGTCATGTTTATTTATCGATCCTGATTTATCAGGAGGAATATTTAATAACAGTAACGAATTGTAACCGACGGACTTAAAATAAACATCAATTAATTCTTCTAAAGATTTGACTTTATGATCTTCTTCTTTATGATAAAACCACCCAGGTCGTATAGAAACATCTACCTCAGAAGGATACCAGAATAGTTCGGTCGCGTGTTCCAGAAGTTCTCTACTCCCTAAATCTTTTGATTTATTATTTATTCCCAAATTCTCATTTTGGATAATTGCTCTTTGATAACATGTTGGAGTTAATACAGTCGCACCCCATTCTGTTTCGCGTCCAATACCACTTTCATTCCCGACCCACCGGACATCATCACCCATGATTGCGGTTACTGCTTTGGGCTGTAGTTTTCTTATTGTGGATAAGATTTGATCCCAATCGTATTCCTGTTTTTTCCCATTTGGCCCTTCACCATTAGCTCCATCAAACCATACCTCATAAATTTCACCATAGTTTGTCAACAGCTCGGTCAATTGTTCAATGAAAAACGAATTATACTCTAAAGTTCCATAACATTTAGCATTTCTATCCCAAGGAGAAAGGTATACTCCGAAGCGTATATTGTATTTGTCACAAGCATTTTTTAACTCCCTAACGACATCTCCTTTCCCGTTTTTCCATAAAGCACTTGCTACTGAATGGGATGTCGTCTTTGTCGGCCATAAGCAAAAGCCATCGTGATGCTTAGCTGTTAACAGAATCATCTTAAACCCGTTTTCTTTCAATACTTTCACACATTCATCGGCATCAAAATTTCTCGGATCAAATATTTTCGGATCTTCGGTACCAGTTCCCCACTCTCTACCTGTAAATGTATTGATACCAAAATGTAGAAAAGCGGCAAGTTCCATACTCTGCCAATCAAGCTGTTGAGGAGTTGGGACTAATCTTGAAGCCATATCTATCTTTTTCTCAATATTCAGATTTTGGGGGAATTTTATTTTTTTTTCGTAATACTCTATTTTTTTTGTTGAAGAGCACGACACTGATAAGTATATCAGTATAATACCAATAAAATTGATTCGAGATAAAAAATGAATTTTAATAAAGGGCTTATCCATAATAAATATAGGCTATTATATAATATTTCAGAGAATAGAGAGAATAGTTATAATTAATCTATTAATTCTGTTAATAAATTTTCATGAAGTTTTGGTTGGAAAATTATTACGTCTATTGACAATCTTTAATACTATTAAAAGAGGTTGTCTCAAAAAACAATTACTCAAAACTCTAGGTGGAGCTACTTTGAGACAACCTCTTTTATTAAATAACTAATTCGTATTTTTTAGTAAAGGAGTTTTCTAAATATAAATTTATTTACCAGCCAGAATTCTGTTCTAGGTTCGGATTTAAGGCAATTTCATTAGTAGGAACCATATATAAATAATACTTCTCCAACCAGCCTTTGCCTGCTTTTAAAGGATCATTATACATATATATATATCCTTCTGTTTTACCTGTCTCATCGGCAAAACCTGTTTCTACATTTACAAATTTACCATTGGTTCCTATATCTTCCTTTTGAGCCCATTGCCCATATTGTAACTTATTAACAAACCACTCTGCTTTTTTCCATCGTCTTATGTCATAAAATCCGAATCCTTCTCCCATCAACTCTATTATACGCTCTCTACGTATTTCCCACAAAACAGGAGATACAGACATATCCCGATTCGGGTCAAATGATTCATTAATCTCACTTAACGTCATACTTGTTACATTTACTCGCGCGCGTAACTTATTAATAGACTTATCAATAGCTTGTTGATCCAATTCTCCTTTTTCATATAAGGCCTCAGCATAGTTCAGCATAACTTCCTCTATCTTAAATATTGGGACATCTGTCGTCCCTTCATTTTCTTTAGAATTATCCCAGACGTTATAATGTTTATAGACATAATACCCGCTGCGCGCTACACAAAATCCCTGTCCAAGATTATTAGTAGAAAAGTGAGGAACTTGTTGTAATACAAGTGCAGCCCAATTCATTAACGGGAGGACTTTGTGTTTTCCACTTTCTCCATTTCCACCTCCATATCCAGTGTAGGTTGTATAACCTAATATATCCATGTATTCTCTATCTGCTGGTGTATCCGTAAAGCTCCATTTAGTGTCGTTCTCTTTTCTTATAACCTTATAAGGGGGGGCTACAGTCTCCAATAAACGTAAGTCTCTATTTCGAAAAGTAGAATACATTGTTTTGTCCTTCTTTCCCCATTCATAAAGATTACTATTGGATATTGTTTTCCCGTCTTGACATAAATACATGTCGACTATATGTTGCGGCATTTCCACATTATGTGTAGAGGTTCTCTCCACATGAGATAATACATAGTTAGACATAATTTTAGGTACGTATTCTTTATAAAGGATGACTCCAGATATACCTTTCAGATCAGATGTAAATAATTCTCCATAATCAGTATGGATAGACGGAAAGTCTGTTATCAATTTCTCAGAGGCTTCTATACAAGCGTCAAAGTATTTTTCATAATCACCTAATTCATGGTATTTTCTCCATGTTCCTTCAAATAATGAGAAACGGGAGATTAGAGCTCGAACCGCATGCACATTGATTGTATTTTCTCCGTCTCCTTTCGGTTTGATATTTTCTTCGGCATATTGGAGGTCAGCCAATACATAGTCTGCTACTTCTTTTCTAGGGGTACGACTTCCATAAGCAATCTCCTTATCACTATCCCCGATAACATGATCTACCCAAGGGACATCTCCAAATCGGGCAATAAGTTCCGAATAATAATATGCCCGGAAGAAATAACCAACTGATCTCCAATGTCGCTTATCGGCATCATTCATAGATGAATTCTCTATGTTATCAAGCATAATATTGACACTTCGTATATAACTGAAATCCCAACCATTGCCAGAAGAAGCATTAGAAATATTTTGAAAAGCATAGGAGTTGCCACTTCCATCACGTCGCATTAAGTATCCTGCAGAAATATCACTTCCATAAGAGATTGCACTAGAGTATCCAGCAACACCTGGTCTACGAGAAATATTCCCGTTAGTAAACACACCATATAAGCCCCAAGAATAAGTCTGGAATGTTTTATATGTATTAAATACAGTACTTTCGGTCAATGAGTCTTCAGGCAAACGAGTCATAAAACTATCATTGCATGAAGTGAGTTGAAAAGACATCACTACAACCGATATTATAATATAAATATATTTCATTATTTTTCGTTTTTTAAAGAGTTACATTAATTCCAAATGATGTTGTACGGTAGAAAGGATATCCCCAAGAAAGACGTTCAGGATCATATCCTTTAGGTAGAGACGAGAACGTATGTAGGTTCTCGCAGCTAATAAATAAGCGCACAGCTCTTAAATTTACAGGTGCTATCCACGATTTGGGCAACGTGTATGCGAGTGTAATGTTTTTTATACGCAGGTATGAACCATCAAGCAGATATTTAGTCTGTCTCCTTGTATTTGACCCGGCATTCTCTCGTTGGTTATATATGCGGAAATATTCAGGATTTGAGTTCAATGGAGTCCAGTCGTTATTCTGAGGGTCGGTTGGTTGCCAATAATCTAATTGGTCTTTGAATATCTGTCCAAATTGCCCTGAAGCAAATGCCCATCGACGAGCATCACTGAGCCACACATCTCTTTTACCTACTCCTTGAAAAAGAACATTCAGGTCAAAGCCTTTGTAGTTAGCCCCTATAGAAATACCATACTGCATTCTGATTGCACTATTCCCAATAATTTTCATGTCTCCCGGATTACCAAGAGTTCCATCTCCATTATCAATTCTATTGATACTATTTTCATCATCCTTAAGATTCTTAAATTTAATATCACCTGGGCGAGGGCTAACTCCATTTATGGAAGTAATACCGTCCTTTAGTTTCCATGTGTTTGTATCTTCAAAGTCATCGATAGTATAAAATCCATCTGTTTCGTAACCCCAGATTGTTCCTATTTCGTAACCATTAAAATAATTATTACCTCCATTAGAATTGAATAAAACGAAAGATTTGTTATCATATTTCGTTATTTTTGATTTATTATCAGATAAATTAAATCCAATATTATATGAGACCTCTCCTATCTGATCTCTCCAGCTCAAGCTAATCTCCCAACCTTTAGTTCTGAGATCTGCTGTATTCTGTAGTGGTGCAGCAGCCCCTACTACCGCAGGCAATTCTAACCCTGGTGCTAACATATCTTTGGTTGTACGTTGATACCAGCCCAAAGTACCGCGAAGCCTTCCATTAAGAGCTGCAACATCTAATCCTAAATCCAATGTTTCTACTGTCTCCCAAGTAAAGTTATCGCTTACCAATCCGGGAGCATATAACGTTACAGGTTTATCTCCATTCACAATCCAAGGTACATTTCCTTTAGCATATGCTCCCATTATAGGAGTATACTGGTAGGGGTTAATAGCCTGATTGCCTATTTGTCCCCAAGAACCGCGTATTTTGAGTTCATTTATCAGGTCTTGATAAGAATTAAAAAATGATTCTCTTGCAATATTCCATCCTCCGGAAAAAGAAGGAAAAAAGCCGAATCGGCTATTTTGGGGAAATTTGGAAGACCCATCATAACGGCCATTTGCTTCGAATAGGTAACGACCCTCATAATCGTAGTTTAATCGGTAAAAAGCTCCACGAACGGTATAACGGGATATACTTTCTGTTATAGTTTTTGATTCTCCCGTAGCAGTGTTAAACGAGGGCAATTCATCATTTATCAAATCATAAGCATATGTATATAGGTTTTCATAATCACTTGATTCCTGATTGAATCCACCCATAATTTTAGTGTTATGTTTTCCTAATGAAAGTGTATAGGTCGCGTAAGCATTTATGGCATTATAGTCTGTATTCTGTTTGGTCCTCTCAATTGAAGAGGATGTTGCTGTCAATGATTTTGCCAATTGAAGATTGGTGTACTCTTTCTGGGCTTTATTGATTCTATTTTCATATATTTTTTTATCAAATGTATATTCTAATACCATCTCAAGTCCTTTAAACGGTTTGATAACGGTCTGAGATAGGATTCTAGGATTATCTGTTCTCGATCTATTATCTGTTGCCAGTTCTAACATATTTTTTGGAGTGTTTGTCAAAAACTCAACCCCGTCCGACAAGCGCAGATATCCTTCAGGATAAAGGCTTGGTAGACGCATGTCATATAGAGTTTCTTTTTCTGATGTTACAGGCATATTTCTTTTACTGCGTGAATAGCGAAAATCAACAGACTGAGAGAGCCATGGAGTGATCTCAGTATGAATATAGGCACTTGTGGATAATCTCTCATAACGATCTTTATCTGAATAAAGAATACCATCCTCTTCATTATAGCCTAGAGATAAACGGTATGATACCTTTTCGGCTCCACCACTCATCGATAAGTTATGGTTCTGAAGGAATCCATAATCATCAAACATATTAGTATATACATTCTTTTCATTCAGATAGTAATTTATACCTGTATCTGGATCTACATATACACCATCTCCATAAGTCTTAAATTGGCTAGGGTCTTTTCTGTATGCTTCCAGGTATTTCATCCATGTATCTATATTCTGTCCTGTATAATATGAGCCTGAGCCAAATTCTGCATTCTTATACGCCTGAAGCCATTGCATTCCATCGGCTATGTCTGGTTGATTAATGGATTTCTGAAAACCAAAATTATTATTGTAGTTTACTGTAAATCGTTCTCCTTTTTTAGCTTTTTTGGTCGTGATTAGGATTACTCCAAAGGCAGCCCTTGCGCCATATATGGCAGAAGATGCAGCATCTTTGAGTACAGAAACACTTTCAATATCCTCGGGGTTAATCATATTTACATCACCTGGAACATTATCAATTAAGACCAACGGGTCTCCTCCATTAATAGAGGTTGTCCCTCTGATATTTATCGTTTTAAATTGCCCTGGTCCATCAGCATTAGATGTTATTAGTAAACCAGGCATAGCTCCTTGTAAAGCATTCATAGCATTGACCACCGGCCGTGAACCCAATACATCCGCCATTTTAACTTGAGAGACAGCGCCAGTTAGGTTCTCTTTCTTTTGAGTACCATATCCTACAACTACAACTTCATCCAGTAACTCTGTATTTTCAAATAAAGCAATATCTAATACATCTTGACCTGTATATTTTATTCTTTGAGATCTATATCCCAGAAAAGAAACCTCTATTTCATTACCAGATTCTAATTCTAATGAGAACCTTCCATCTATATCGGTCATTACTCCAATAATGGTTCCCGGCACAAAAACACTTGCTCCAACAATAGGCTCGTTAGTCTGTTTGTCGACTACTATACCTGATACTTTCTTTTTGGGGTTAACTCCGTTTACAGATGCTGTTTTGGTAGGAAATTTAGCTTTCAGAAGCATAATACTATTACCCTCCATGGCATAGGAAATATCTGTCCCACTAAAAACATCTCGCAAAACAGACTCTACTGTTTTATCGGATACGTTTACCGAAACCTTCCGGTTAAGGTCTACATCATTTTTCTTGTATACAAACAAATAATCTGTCTGCTTTTCTATTTCTGATAAGAGTTGTCCTATTTGTTTATTTTTTAAAGAAATAGAAATATGAGCAGACTGGGAATTCAGATTTGTTGCGAACATACTCATCGAGAACAAAAGAAGAAGGATTGTTGATCTCATAATATTAAAGGTTCGTTTAAAGTCTCTTCGAGGAGATACAATATTTTTCTTATACAATATTTTTTGCATAACTTTACATGGTTCTTTAGTTAATATTCTACTTAAAACACGTGGAGTATTAATTCAGGTCGATAGCATATTGGAGAGTATTCTATCGGCCTTTTTTCTTTTTATAATATCTTCATAGGCATATGGTTTTTCATAAAACTTTAGGTTAACAACTTGTTTAGTATATTTCTATACTATTATTTTTCTCATCTTTATGGTACTTAAAATTGTTGCTCAATTGTAGTGTTTTCAGAATATGTTCTATTCCATCTTTGGTTCTAAATTTTCCTGTGTATTTGTGTGCTTCTAGAGATTTATTGTTAACGTGGAGATTAATATCAAAAAATACTTCTAGTTGTTTAAACAAGTCCAAAAGTAGGATGTCATCAAAACAAACTAGTCCCTCTTTCCACAAATAGTAGTTATAATTAGCTATCGGAGAGACTGTATACTCTCCTTTCTCTATTTTTATTTTATTCCCAGGCTTTAAAGTAAGTATTTTTCTGTTATCTGTGTATAATAGCTCTACTGAGCCTTCTATAAGATCTGTTTCAAATATTGGGTTCTGCGGATAAGCTCGTACATTGAATTGTGTACCTAATACTTTCACTATATAATCGCCTGACTGAACAAAAAATGGCTGAGAGATATTTTTACGTACATCGAAGTATGCCTCTCCTCTAAGGACAACAGTTCTATTGGTCTTATCAAATATTGACGGATAAGTGATTGATGAGTTAGCATTTAGCCAAACATTGGTACCATCTGCCAATATAAGCTCGGCTCGCTGACCGGAGGGAACATTTAAAGTATGGTATAGAATCTCTGGTTCTGTACTTTCACCTATCTTATCAAGCAAGAAGAATGAAAGGCCAAATGCAAATATGAATATTCCCGCTATCCTCAAGGCATTTATATATAGACGAGTTTTTTTAGGATGAGTATTCTTTTCAAAAAATATGTTATTATCGTCTTGCCAAGTTAAAATATTATAGGTTTTACGATATTCAATAAATTCCTTTTCATTTTCTTCTGCTTCCCGAATCCAAAGGATAACCTCTTTTTTTTCCTCTAAAGAAGCCTCTCCTTTTATATACCGATACAGTACTTGGTATTCCATGTTTGTTATTCTGTTTTATATAAGACGATAAAAATAACAGATACCCTAGTCAATATTTCTTTTTTTACAAGAAATAAGTTAAGACAGGAATAAGAAGTAAATAATCTGATAATTCAAGGCGTAGTATTTTGAGAACTTTTGCTATATGATACTCAACACCTTTTATGGTTATATTGAGTTTTTCAGCTATTTCTCTGTTAGTCATTCCTTCAGAACGACTAAATTTGAAAACCAATGCTGATTGCTCGGGCAGGTTACTTACAACCTTCTTTACAATATTTTCAATTTCTGAAAGAAAAATATGCTCAGGGCTACAATCCTCCAATGTCGCAATTCTGAAATCAAGTTCCCATTGCTCTGACAATTCTATATTTTTAATTTTATTTAATCTGTTTTTTTCTGCTTTGAGATAATCCAGTGATTTATTTTTCAGAATTGTAAATAATAAGGATGGAATGTGATATATCGAATCTTCTTTTAATATATTCCATATCTTTAATAAAGATTCTGAAACAATATCCTCTGCAACAAAATCATCATGGACATATGATTTTGTAAACATAAACGCCTGCATATAATATTGCTGATATATAGCATTAAAGGAATTAACAATATCCTTTTCTTTCATTTATGAATTAACCAGATTTTTATTGTTACATCTTTATATAATTATAATCAGAAGATGATATCTATAACTTATGTACTACTTTAATTTTTGTTTTGGACAAGACATATCCATATTCAAGGTTGTTTTATCATAATATGCTTTTAGATACTTATCCTTGTTTTCAAACTGATAAGTAAGATGCAACCTCATTGCTGAGCGAAATCCATCCGGATTTCCATTCTCCAGAATACGGTACAGGCTACGATGAGTAATAATCTCATGCTGCCTCCAGTTTTTGGGTCTTTCTTTAGGATAAAGTGTGAATATTTTCCCTATCAAGCTTTGAAAACCTGAGAGACTACGGCTATTTGCCATTTGATATAATATAGCATGAAATTCAATATCAATATCAACTAAACGTTCAGAATCTTCACAAGCTTCTTCTTCTTCTACTAGGCAAAGGAGTCTTGACATACTTTGTTTATCTTTCCGTTCAAAAATAAAATCAGCTAAACCAAGCTCTAACATCAGCCGTAATTCATATAAATCTCTAACCGAATTTTCATCTAAAGCACCCGAATTGATTATTATTTCCATAATCCCGAATGGTTGTGGAGAAATTAGTATAGTACCTTTCTTTTTCTTCGTTTCTAAGAAACCTAAAGCTCTCAAGCGACTTAGAGCCTCTCGTACGACAACTCTGCTCACGCCAAGTGTATTCGCTAACTCATCTTCCTTCGGTAAAATCGAATTCGACTGATATCCATCTTTGGTCACATGATTCAATATTTGTTGTTGTGTAACCTCTACTAAAGTTAGGTCCTTTTTATCATATTCATCTTTCATCAGAACAACTAAGATTAAACTTTTAAGTATTATATAAACAAAATGTTTCTAGTTTCTAAGGAATAGATACATAACTATATTTCAGCACTAATATGTCATATATCAACTGCAAAGTTAATATTTTATTCCTTCAAGGTTCTATTTTTTTATATTTTCAATAATGTAGTACTTGAAATTATAATTTATATGTTTTAAATCATATTTATGAAAATAAAGACCTATTATGTATTACTTAATAAAATATTAGTTATATATTCGCAAAAAATATATAATACATAATTAAGAATTTAAATCTGAAAACATGGAAAAAATAGAAGGATTGATCAATGCCCCTTTTACTCCTTTCGACAAAAATGGTAAGATAAACCTCGATCCTATTGAATCATATTCAAAACTGTTGATAAATAATGGTGTCAGAGGTGTATTCATCAATGGTTCTTCGGGTGAAGGATATTTATTGACCGACGAAGAGCGGCGGATGCTTGCCGAAAAATGGATGGAAGTATCTCCATCTCACTTCAAAGTTATTGTACATGTAGGTAGTACCTGTATAAAATCGTGCAAAGAATTAGCTGCTCATGCACAAGAAATCGGAGCATGGGGAATTGGCTCTATGGCACCTCCTTTCCCTAAAGTAGGCAGAGTCGAGGAATTGGTAAAATACTGTGAAGAAATAGCTTCGGGAGCACCACGATTGCCTTTCTATTTCTATCATATCCCTGCATTCAATGGAGTATACCTTTCTATGGTTGATTTTCTGAATGCTGTAGATGGGAGAATCCCAAATTTCGCAGGAATAAAATATACCTACGAGAGCCTGTATGAATATAACCAATGTCGGCTTCTTAAAGGCGGAAAGTTCGACATGCTTCACGGACAAGACGAAACCATACTTCCGTGCCTAGCTATGGGCGGAGCACAGGGTGGGATCGGAGGTACTACCAATTATAACGGCAGGGTTCTGAATCAGATTATAGAATCGTGGAAAGCTGGAAAAATAGATGAAGCACGTGAGTTGCAAAATTTTGCACAGGAGGTAATTAATGTTATCTGCCATTACAGAGGAAATATTGTTGGTGGAAAACGTATCATGAAATTAATAGGACTTGATTTGGGAGAGAATCGTACACCTTTTCAAAATATGACCCAGGAAGAAGAACTACTGATGAGAAAAGAACTGGAGGAGATACATTTTTTCGAAAGATGTAATCAGTTTTAAGAAAACAGAATAACTATCATGAAAACAACTGAGTACTTAAAGAACTGGTCTAATATTTATAAAAAAGACCTGATTGAGGATATTATGCCGTTTTGGCTAAAATTCGGTGTGGATAAGAAACACGGAGGATGTTACACCTGTGTGGACAGGGATGGCTCATTGATGGATACGACCAAATCGGTATGGTTTCAGGGACGCTTTGCTTTTACCTGTGCTTATGCTTATAACAACATAGAGCAAAAACAAGAATGGCTGGAGACCTCTAAACAAACTATAGATTTTATTGAGAGATATTGTTTCGATTCTGATGGACGTATGTTCTTTGAAGTGACCGAGGAGGGTATACCTCTTAGAAAACGCCGGTATGTATTTTCAGAAACTTTTGCGGCTATAGCCATGTCCGAATATGCCATAGCATCGGGAGATAAATCCTATGCCGAAAAAGCATTAAATCTTTTTAGGCAGATTCTGAAATTTGTAAATATCCCCGGAGTTCTTCAACCTAAATACGAAGATTCTCTCCAGACGAAAGGGCATTCCCTTACGATGATACTGATAAATACAGCTTCACGTATCCGCGAAGCTATTCAGGATAAAATCCTTGACGAGCAAATCAACAAATCGTTGGAATCTATCCGAAATGATTTTATGCATCCGGAATTTAAAGCATTATTAGAAACCGTAGGCCCAAATGGTGAATTTATTGATTCGATCATGGGACGAACAATTAATCCCGGTCACTGTATCGAAACAGCCTGGTTTATTCTTGAAGAAGCAAAATACCGCAATTGGGATAAAAATCTTGTTGATACGGCAACTACTATTCTGGACTGGTCATGGCAGTGGGGCTGGGACAAAAAGCACGGAGGCCTTAGTAATTTTAAGGATTGTAAAGGTTTTCCGTCACAGGATTATGCACATGATATGAAATTCTGGTGGCCACAAACCGAAGCAATTATAGCTACTCTATATGCTTATCAGGCTACACAAGACAGTAAATACCTAGAGATGCATAAAATGATAAGCGATTATACATACTCTCATTTTCCCGACAAAGAACATGGAGAATGGTATGGTTATCTGCATCATGACGGAACCGTATCCCAACCAGCTAAAGGGAATCTATTTAAGGGCCCATTTCACATACCTCGGATGATGATTAAGTCTTATACCTTATGTGAAGAATTAATACGATTGAGAACTACATAAAACACTGTTCAAGCGTTGTTTAACCATTATTATTATTTTTATGAGGAACATTTTATTATTTATTTGTTTTTGTTTGTCAGTTCAGATAATTGCACAAACAAAGTCGATTACAGGAGTTGTGATCGACACCCAGAATGAAGCAATCACGGGTGTATCTGTGATAGAGGAAGGTACGACCAATGGGACTATTACTGATTTAGATGGCAACTTCTCTTTAAATCTATCTAATTCTAAGAACAATGTGGTATTTAGATTTATGGGATACAAAACCCAATCTATCGTTGTTGGCGATAAATCGCACTTCAGCATTGTGATGCAAGAGGAAGACAAAACACTTGACGAAGTCGTGGTAACCGGTTATTCCGGAACGCAACTCCGTAGTAAAGTTACCTCCTCTATATCTAAGGTAGGGAAAGAGACACTTGAAGTCGGTTTGTTTTCAAATCCGGCGCAAGCCTTATCCGGTGCTGTCTCCGGATTGAGGGTAATTCAATCGTCCGGAAATCCAGGAGCAGCCCCGTCTATTATCCTTAGAGGGGGAACAAACCTTGATGGTACAGGTTCTCCGCTGATAGTAGTAGATGGGCAAATCCGGTCATCAATGAGTGACATCAATCCTGAAGATATAGAATCAATGGATGTATTGAAAGATGCGGGGGCTACAGCCATTTATGGAGCGCGTGCCAGTAATGGAGTTGTACTGATAACTACAAAAATGGGTAAAAGTGGTAAAACTCAAATAAACTTTAAAGCAAAGGTAGGTCTGAATTACCTAAATTCGCCATTCAAATTCGTAGGAGCAAGGGATTATTTACACTACCAACGAACAGCGGTTCAGGCTGCGAACGAACTAGGTTATGGCCCTAATGATCTTGCCGGACAACGACCTTATGGTACAGGAAATAAATATGGCGTATCTCCCTGGAGTACTATGTATTTAGATTCAGATAACGAATGGTTGCTAGGTAAGGGATGGGAAACAATGCCCGATCCTTTAGACCCAAGCAAAACCTTAATATTTAAGAATACAGACCCTGCTGACACGAATTTTAATTCACCTGCAATTTCACAGGACTATAATATAAATATGTCGGGAGGTAATGACAAAGGATCATATTATGCCGGATTAGGATACAATCACTCGGAAGGTTTACCTATAAAATCCTTTTATAAGCGTTATAATTTTACATTTAATGGAGATTATAAAATTACGAGATGGTTAAAATCTGAATCTAAATTCAACTTTACCAAAGCTGAATGGCAGTCTATGCCAGGCTCTCAGACCTATGAAGCTCACTATTTCGGGCGTATCTTATCCGTTCCTCCAACAGTCCGTTATCACGACGAAGATGGGAATCCATTGTTAGGGCCTAGTGCAAGTGATGGAAATCAAAATTACCAAGCTGATAAATGGCAAATAGATAATGAGTCAGAGAAATTCTCCATGACGCAGGCTTTGCAGGTGGATTTTATGAAAGGTTTATATTTGAGAACTTCAATGAATTGGTACTACAGTGATTCGTATTATGAAAACTTCACGAAAGACTATGAACAATCTCCTGGCGTATTCAATAAAACACGTAGCACAAGTGCTGAGTTTCATCGGACATTCGATCAAACCTATAATGCCGTTTTGAATTTTAACAGGCGTTTTGCCGAAAATCATAATGTAAGTGCATTGGCAGGTACTGAATTTTATAATACTTATACCCGGTTTATCAAAGCCTCAGGATCGGGTGCCCCTACCGATGATTTTGGAGATTTAGGATTGACTGATGCCGGAGCAAACAAAAGGTCTATAGATACTGATCACCAAAGAAGAAAAATATTTTCTTATTTCGGAAGTCTTTCATATGATTTTAAGGATAGATATCTGGTAAATGCAATATTCAGAAGCGATGGATATTCAACTATACATAAAGATAACCGTTGGGGATTCTTTCCTGGGATATCGACGGGATGGATATTCAGCCGGGAAGATTTTATGGAATCATTGAATGATAGGATTAAGTTGTCGTATGGAAAGTTACGTGTAAGTTATGGAGTTAATGGTAATGCTTCAGGAATAAGCACTTACCAGGTACAAGGTTCTTACAATACAGTGAAGTATGATGGTGAAACAGGATTCCTTGTAGGTAATCTTCCGCTGCCAAACCTGAAATGGGAAAAGACAAAAACATTCGAAGTAGGCTTGGAAACACATTTTCTTGATCATAGATTAAGAGGCTCGTTTACTTATTACAATCGTTTGACTACAGATAAACACTCTTATGTAAGTTTCCCTACATCTACAGGGGTTTCCCAAAGCTTGACCAACAATGGCGATCTCCAAAACAGAGGGATCGAAGTTGAAATAGGTGCTGATATTATAAAAACAAAAGACTGGACATGGAATGCATCTATGAATTTTGCCTACAACAAAAATACAATTAAGAAATTACCTTTTAACGATTTGGAAAGAAACAGGCAGGATGCGGTACAAATATATACCGGGAAAACTTTGCCGGATGGTAGTTATGAGAAAGTCTGGGTAGGCGGTTATCAGGAAGGATACGAGACATCACAGCTAGTTTTATATAAATCGGATGGTATATACAGATCTTGGGATGAGATACCCGGGGATCTTGTTGTTGAGACAAATGGCTCTAATGCTCAAAAATTATATGGACCTGATGCATGGGCGGCACTGTCAGATGCCGATAAAGCCAAGAAAAGTAATATGCCGATACAACCTGGTGACATGAAATGGCACGACGTAAACGGAGATGGAAAAATAGATCAGTATGATAAAGTCCTTGTAGGCAACCGGATACCACATTGGACTGGAGGTTTTAATACACAATTATCATGGAAAGGACTGACTTTACACGCCCGTTTCGACTTTGCTCTCGATTACTGGATTGCCCAATCGACCGGATCAGGACAGTCATTGCCTTGGTTTTTAGGAGATATGCAAGGAACATACAATATGACTACTGATGTATTTGATACATGGACTGAGAATAATCCAAATGCAAAATATCCTCGTTATTTGTGGGCGGATCAGCTTGGTAAAGCAAACTATAATATGCCATCTACCATGTTTGCTCAAAAAGGAAATTACCTCGCCTTCCGAGAAGTATCATTAAGTTACCAACTGCCAAAATCCATTGTAAATAAACTGGAAATGCAGGCATTAAGTGTTAGCATAACCGGGCAGAATCTGGGATATTGGACATCGAAGAAAAACACAGTTTCTTCTCCGGAAGTTACAGATGCTGTTTCTGGATATGCATTGCCCAGAACACTTATTTTTGGTTTGAATGTGACATTTTAATTAGAAAAGTAAAGAATTATGGAATCAATAAAATCAATTATAAAAGGATTAACGATCGGTATCGTTTCTCTTTTCTTCTTCTCATCATGCGACCTTGATGAGGCCCCGATAGACTTCTATGGAAGTGAGTCTTACTGGAAAACAGAAACCCACTTTACTAATTATATGATTGGCTTACGTTCCGATCTCAGAAAAAGAAGTTTCTTCCATATCTTTGATCTTGGAGAAGCCCGGGGTGGCTCTATCAAGACTGGTACCTCTATTGGCGGAGAATCATTAAGCTATGGAGTATTGGCCAATCAGTCGCTGCACACAGGACAAACAGGAATCACCGGATGGGGAGATATATATGGACGTATTACCAATGTGAACCTCTTTATTCAGCGTACCGAAGAGACCAATGTTTTAACAGATGATAAGAAAAAGAAACTATTAGCTCAGGCTTACGGGATACGCGCTTTTTGGTATTTCGATTTGTATCGTGCTTATGGTAGCTGTCCTTTACAATTAACAGCCAAAGTTGTTAATGGAATTGTTGTACCCGAAGAACTTTATGAAGGCAGAGCAGATGCTTCTAAAGTTATGCAACAAATAAAAGGAGACTTGAAAAAATCATTGGATAATTTTGGTGATGATGTCTCTTTTGACAGACAAAAGTCGACTTGGTCTAAAGCGGCGACTGAGGCACTAGCTGCTGATGTTTATCTATGGACTGCTAAAGTCAGTACATTAGATGATACAGCAAATCCTGCAGATATTGACATAGCTAAAACACACCTGCTTAGTTTAACTAAAAATTATGGTTTGGATCTCCTTCCCACTTTTACGGATATATACAATGCCGACCCGACAAAAAAAGGGCATACAGAGGCAATTATGGCTATCAGATATTCTGAAGGTGAAGCTGGAAACAGCATGGGGTCTTTTGTATACAACTGGACCACCAGCCAATTTAATGATGCCTGGTTGTATGAAGATGGACGAGTTACCAGTAATGATACACTACAAGTATTATCTAGCGGTCAGTTACGTGTAGAATACAAAAAGCAAATGTTCCTGAATTATGATAAAGAAGATGCTCGGAGAGATGCTACGTTCTTGTCTGTATACAAAAAAGACACTAAAGAACTTGCAGGGCTAATACTCAGAAAAAATCTCGGCATTTATAACAAAGACAAAAATCAGCGTATTTATTGCGGCGATGAGTTATGGTATAGACTGGCTTGGGTATACCTCGCATTGGCAGAGGTAGAGAATTTCCAAGGAGGAGACCCTGCCAAATACATAAATATCGTTCGTAAAAGAGCATATGGAGATAAATGGAATGAAAGCAAATATGGCTATGTGAACGCTGATTTTACAACGAATGAATTGGCTATATTAAAGGAAAAAGATAAGGAGTTTGTTTGTGAAGGACAAAGATGGTGGGATGTAAGGCGTATGACATTGACTAAGGGAGGAAAACATCTTGTTTTTGTACCGGAAGGAAATGTAGAATCGTCCGAGCCAATATTGAATGAAACAACAGAAGCTCACAAAGTATTATACCCTATAGAAACTAATATGCTGAATAAAGACCCACTACTGACCCAAACTCCGGGTTATTAATATTAAACCTTAAAAGAGACAAGCCTGATCTAATCTAACCTAATCTAACATTAGACCTTTAGGCTGTCTCTTTTATCATTATATTTACAACTTTGATCAGAACCTACTAATACTTTCTTTTATGAAAAAAATAGTTTTTATGTTTGGTTTACTATGCATGTCTCTAATCATTCAGGCACAGGATATAGTACAAGTAAAACAATCTCAAACCCCTATTCTGATAGACCGGCAAGACAATGTCTTGCTATATATCCGTCTGGATGCGAAAGACAGTCAGAAGCTAGATGAAATAACTATTGATATAGACGGAGATACGCGTCTTTCAGATATAAAATCGCTAAAACTTTACTATAGTGGCACAGAAAGCGCAAAGAGAAAAGGAAAAATTTACTATGCTCCGGTACAGTATATTTCCCGGGACAATCCTCTTTATACCCGTTCTGCCAATAAATCATACTCCATAAAAAAGTCGGAGATAAAAAATGTAACTAAAAAAGTTATACTGAAAGCAGACCAGAAATTATTCCCCGGAATAAATTATTTCTGGGTAAGTATAGAAATGAAACCTGAAACATCCATTCTGTCTACACTTACAGCTTCGCTAACTGGAGCAAAAGCCGACGGAAAGGATATCGAAATAGAAAATGATGAAACGAATAATATTATTCGCCGGCTGGCCATAGGCGTACGACATGCCGGAGACGACGGGGCGGCGGCTTACCGCATTCCGGGTTTGGCTACTTCAAACAAGGGGACCTTATTGGCTGTTTACGATGTGCGATATAATAGCAGCGTCGACTTACAAGAATATGTAGATATAGGCATGAGCAGAAGTAACGATGGAGGTCAAACATGGGAACAAATGCGCATACCTATGCAATTCGATGAATATGGAGGATTGCCCAAGGCTCAGAATGGCGTTGGCGATCCTGCCATATTAGTAGATAAGAATACAGGTACTATCTGGGTAGTAGCTGCATGGACTCATGGTATGGGTAATGGCAGGGCATGGTTCAACTCGCAACAAGGTATGGATATGGAGCATACGGCTCAACTCGTTTTAGCGAAAAGTGATGATGATGGAAAAACATGGTCGAAACCAATAAATATTACTTCGCAGGTCAAAGATCCCTCATGGTATTTTCTGCTACAAGGACCCGGTAATGGCATCACTATGGATGACGGGACACTTGTTTTTGCAACACAATATATCGGTGCAGATATGGTTCCCAATGCCGGAATCATGTATAGCAAAGACCACGGAAAAACATGGAAGATTCATAATCATGCCCGCACTAACACTACTGAAGCTCAGGTAGCGGAAATAGAACCGGGAGTATTAATGCTCAACATGCGAGACAATCGTGGTGGAAGCCGTGCAGTATACACCACAACCGATTTGGGCAAGACATGGAAAGAACACGAATCCTCGCGTACAGCTTTGCAGGAGCCTGTTTGTATGGCCAGCTTGATAAAAGTGAAAGCGAAGGACAATGTGTTGGGTAAAGACATATTGCTGTTCTCCAATCCGAATACAACTAAAGAACGTAAGAATATCACTATCAAAGCCAGTTTAGACGGAGGCCTGACATGGCAAGAGAGTAATCAATTGTTACTTGATGACGGTCATGGTTGGGGATATTCATGCCTCAGTATGGTAGATAAAGAAACTGTAGGCATAATCTACGAGGGCAGTACGGCACATATGACTTTTCAGGCAATTAAATTAACAGATATCGTAAAAACTTTAAAATGATAAGAATTCCCATACTTCTTTCTTTTTGCATTTTTACCCTGGCTGGCTTTGCCGGAGTCGGACATCTTCTGCCCAAACCTCAGCATGTGCAAAAAAACAATCAGAGATTTTATATCGATAGATTAAAAGTTAATAATATCGCGACAGAGTCTCAGTGGGTTGACTTTTTGAACAAAGCAGGAGTAAAGATTGACCAATCGGCTCAAAAAGAAATGACAATCAGCCTTGTTGACGATTTACCCGGTATTACGCTAAATAAAGAAGAAGCCTACCGATTGTCCGTTACATCCCAACGGATAGAAATACAGGCTATTACAAAAAAAGGTATATATTGGGCAATGCAGACATTACGTCAGCTAATTGTAAAAGAGAAAAGTAGAAACTATTTTGAAGGCTGCGAAATAGTCGATTATCCTGCCTTCAGGATAAGGGGATTTATGCAAGATGTTGGGCGTACATACATCTCAACGGACGAACTGAAACGAGAGATAGCCAAGCTATCCGAATATAAAATCAACGTTTTCCATTGGCATCTGACCGAAAATCAGGGATGGCGTCTTCAAAGCAAAATATTTCCAATGCTGAACGATAGTGCCAACTACGAGCGTATGCCCGCAAAGTTCTACACATTGGATGAAGCCCGCGAACTGGTAGATTTCTGCAAACAGCACAATGTCCTGCTTATCCCTGAAATAGATATGCCGGGACATAGCCGTGCTTTTGTGAAAACATTCAGGCACGATATGCAGAGTAAGGAAGGGATGGCTATACTTAAGTTGTTGATAGATGAGGTCTGTGAAACATTCGATGTTCCCTATCTTCATATCGGAACAGATGAAGTGAAATTTGCCAATCCCACGTTTGTTCCCGAGATGGTCGCTCATATCCGCTCTAAAGGTAAAAAGGTTATTTCGTGGAATCCCGGCTGGAACTACAAACCCGGCGAAATAGATATGACTCAGTTATGGAGTTATAGGGGTAAGGCTCAGGCTGGCATTCCTGCTATAGATTCACGGCTGCATTACATCAATCATTTCGATGCCTTTGCCGATATTATTGCTTTGTATAATAGCCGTATTCTTGATACTGAGCAAGGTAACTATGATATGGCAGGAAGTATAATCGCCCTGTGGAACGACAGATATATCATGTCCGAAAAAGATATTCTGCTCCAAAACAATTTTTATCCGGCTATGTTGGCTTTGGCCGAGAGATGCTGGATGGGAGGTGGTTCGGAATATTTCGATAAAAACGGAACTGTGTTACCCAACCGGAATGACCCTGTATTCAAATCGTTTTTTGATTTCGAGAAACGGATGCTTTGGCATAAAAAGAATAATTTTTCAGAATATCCTTTTGCGTATATCAAGCAAACTAATGTAAACTGGAGAATAACCGACCCTTTCCCTAACAAGGGAGATTTATTAACGTCATTTCCGCCCGAAAAAGAACTTTCCGACGTATATACATATAATGGCAAAGACTATAAAACCCGTGATGCTATAGGTGCAGGTATTTATCTGAGACATGTATGGGGAAAAACAGTCAAGTCTTTTTATGATGATCCGCAACCCAATCATACGGCTTATGCCTATACCTATGTGTATTCTCCAAAAGAACAGGAGGTTGGTTTGTGGGTAACGTTTCAAAATTATAGCCGTTCTGAGAAAGATCTGCCTCCGCCACAAGGTAAATGGGATTATAAAGAAAGCCGTATCTGGATAAATAATAAAGAAGTGAATCCTCCCCTTTGGAAATCACAACACTCAGTTTTATCGAATGAGATACCTCTGAGCAACGAGAATTTTGAAGTTCGTGAGCCTTTGCCTGTACAACTAAAAAAGGGTTGGAACAAAGTGCTTCTGAAACTTCCTGTCGGGCAATTTTCGACACCCGAAATACGATTGGTAAAATGGATGTTCAACTGTGTATTTGTTACGCCCGATGGTAAAGATGCTGTTGAGGGACTTATTTACTCACCGAACAAATTAATGAAATGAGACAATTATTAGCCACTTTATTCATAACGCTATCTTTGAATGGACTAGCCCAAGAGCGTAAATATTCCACATTTTACGAGCAACGGGCTAGCCTATTCGAAGTATTATCCATAACCTCCGAAGATATTGTCTTCATCGGGAACAGCATTACCAATGGCGGAGAATGGATCGAGCTATTCAATGATAACCGTTTGAAAAATAGGGGAATTAGTGGAGATGTATCCGAAGGGATTTATGACCGTCTGGGTAGTATAACAAAAGGAAAGCCGAAAAAAATGTTCCTGATGATAGGAATAAATGACATAGCAAAGAATATTCCTGTAGATACAATTTCTAAGAATATAGAAAAGATAATCCTCAAGATAAAGAAAGACAGTCCGCAAACAATTGTTTATTTGCAAAGCGTATTGCCTGTTAATCCCGATTTCGGAATGTTTTCCAGACATATGAAACCTGACAATATCAAAGGATTGAATAAGCAAATAGAGAAATTGTCTTGGAAATATAATACGACTTACATCGATTTGTATTCCCGGTTTGTAATAGAAGGAACCGATAAACTCGCTCCCCAATATACCAACGATGGATTACATCTGTTAGGACAAGGTTATATCCATTGGGTCGAGATAGTAAAATCATATATAGAAGATTAATATGAAGAAAGAGATTTTATTATTCATATTGGCTTTTATCTCGGCACATATATATGGACAACAAAAGAAAATAAAAGTAGCCTGTGTGGGTAATAGTGTTACTTATGGCTATTTGTTACCCAACAGAGAGCAGAATTGTTATCCGTCGCAGTTACAAATGATACTTGGCTCCCAATACGAAGTGCAGAATTTCGGTAAAAGTGGATCTACACTTTTGGAAAAGGGACATCGTCCGTATATTGAACAGCAAGAATACCATGATGCCCTCGAATATTCTGCCGATATTGTTATCATACATTTGGGACTGAATGATACCGATCCTCGCAACTGGCCTAATTATAGAGATGAGTTCTTGGGTGATTACCTGAAACTGATAGAATCTTTCAGAAAAAGGAACACAAGTTCACAGATTTGGATCTGTAAGATGTCTCCTATAACGTACAAACATGCCAGATTCATTTCAGGAACACGCGATTGGTATCAACAAATACAGACAGTCATAGAACAAATCGCGGAATATGGCAATACAGGCATTATAGACCTCGAACAGCCTTTATACAACCGCCCCTATTTGCTTCCGGATGCTCTTCACCCCAATGTCGAAGGCGCAAGTATAATAGCACGAACCGTTTTTTCAGCCCTCACAGGAAAGTACGGCGGATTGCAGATGCCCTCCATATACAGTGATAATATGGTATTGCAGCGCAACATTCCGCTTACAATACAAGGCATAGCTGATGCTAATGAAAAGATAGTTGTAGAGATTGGTTCGCAAAAACATAGTACTGTTACATTACTTAATGGAAAATGGCAAATCGCACTTAAACCGTTGAAAGAAGGAAAAGTGTATACCCTCAGTATATCATCGCCTACCCGCTCTCTGACATACAAGAATGTAGCTGTCGGTGAAGTTTGGTTATGTTCAGGACAGTCAAATATGGCTTTTCCGCTACATAATGATGCCGATTATACTAAAATAACAAGCCAATTGAACAATCCCGACATCCGTTTTTTTAATATGAAGCCCCGATACGAAACCTATGCTCAGGAATGGGATAAGCAGTTTCTCGATTCTCTTAACAGGCTGGAATATTACACCAATAGTAGTTGGGTCAAGTCTGAAAAGGAGTCTGCATCTTCATTTTCCGCTGTTGCATACTATTTCGGGAAAATGTTGTCGGACAGTTTACGTGTGCCCATTGGGTTGATACATAATGCTGTGGGAGGTTCTCCCATCGAATCATGGATAGATAGGCAAACTCTCGAATCTGCCTTCCCCGAAATAATGACCAACTGGACAAAAAATGATTTCATTCAGGATTGGGTTAGAAACAGAGCACTGTTAAACATAAAAAAATCAGACACTCCCGATCAGCGACACCCTTACGAACCTTGTTATCTTTTCGAATCGGGTATAATCCCGTTGGCTGGTTATCCTATCAAGGGAGTGATATGGTATCAGGGCGAATCGAATGCTCACAATATAGAAACATATGAGAAACTTTTCCCACTATTTATTGATAGCTGGCGAAAAAAATGGAAAGATACAGAATTACCTATCTATTATGTACAATTATCGAGTATCGACCGGCCCTCATGGACATGGTTCAGAGACTCTCAACGCCGGATGATGGATAAGATACCCCATACCTATATGACCGTATCGAGTGACAAAGGCGATTCGCTCGATGTACATCCGCCTTACAAGAAAGAAATAGGGCAAAGATTAGGAAGATGGGCTTTGAATAAGACGTATGGGAAAACCCGGATTATACCTTCGGGACCTCTATTCCGAACAGCTGTTTTTAAGAAGGGAGCCGCTTTCATATCTTTCGATTATGCTGATGGTTTATCCACTCTTGACGGAACAGAAATAACAGGTTTTGAACTTGCCGAAGTCGAAGGATTATACTATCCGGCTCAGGTTGAAGTATACGACGATATGTTAAAAGTATGGTCTAAGGATATCGCTAATCCAAAGTATGTCCGTTATGGCTGGCAACCTTTTACGCAAGCCAATTTGGTTAATAGTTTGGGCTTGCCGGCATCAACATTCAGAACAGAAAACAAAAATAAATCAGATAAAATGAATAAAACAGTTGAAAGATTACCCGATTATCCAATAAAAGGAGGTGTATCTGCTCCTTTTGCAGGAGTTCATGGCAACAAACTAATAGTTGCCGGAGGATGTAATTTCCCGGATACTCCAGCTTCGGAAGGTGGCAAAAAAATTTTTTATGACGATATATTTTATTTAGACATATCAAAACCTGATAATAATTGGATAAAAGGAGAGTCATTCCCCTATAAAGTAGCATACGGTGCATATGTAACCACAGAAGATGGTATAATATGTATAGGTGGTCAAAATGAAGAAGGAGCAATAAATAAAGTTGTCCGTATTTATTTTGATGAAAAAGCACAGAAAACAATGGTCAAAAATTTACCGGCCTTGCCCGTTGGAATATTTAATGCCGGAGCAACAATTATCAGCAGAAGTATATATGTAGCAGGAGGAGTGTCTTCGATGGACAAGTCCCATTATATATACAGTCTCAATCTTGATAAGATACAAGAAGGCTGGCAAAAAATAACAACAAACCAACAGGAAGAACGTCAACAGCCAGTCGTTTTTGCACAAGATAGAAGTCTGTTTATGGCAGGAGGTTATGATGAAAAGAATGCTATTGCTTTTTCTGATGTATTACAGTTCAATTTTTCAGACAACAAATGGTATCAGTTCTCTGATATAATAGATAAAAATTACAAAACATTTGTTGGAACAGGTGGAGTAAACTCGACTTCTTCGTGTACATTGTTTGCAGGAGGGGTCGATTATGAAATATTCTTATCAGCTTTGCAACGTATCAAAAGAAGACAAGAAGCCATTAAGTCAGGAGATACACAGCTCGCAGAATCATTACAGAAAGCGGGTAAAGAATATATGTCTCAATTCCCTGAATGGTATAAATTCGCAACAACTCTATTATCATTTGATACCCAAACCAAAGAGTGGAAAACATTGGGGGATTATCCGCAACTGGCACGTGCCGGAGCAGGGATAGCTATCGAAGGGAACGAACTATATATCATTTGCGGAGAAATAAAACCGGGAGTTCGTACACCAGACGTTTATAAACTAGTGTTGAAAAATCTTAATTCAATAAAATAGTAAAAGCATGAAACTAGAAGATAAAAAAATATATCCGTGGATAGTAGTCGGCTTGCTTTGGTTTGTGGCATTACTTAACTATATGGATAGGCAGATGCTATCGACCATGCGTAACTCTATGATGATAGATATTACCGAACTCGAATCTGCTGCTAATTTTGGTCGGTTGATGGCTATCTTTCTCTGGATTTATGGACTGATGAGTCCCGTAGCAGGAGTAATTGCCGACCGGCTGAATCGTAAATGGCTCATTGTGGGAAGCCTGTTTGTGTGGTCGACTGTCACATTATTGATGGGCTATTCTACCGATTTTGATCAATTGTATGTTCTTCGAGCTCTTATGGGGATTAGCGAAGCACTTTATATTCCGGCAGGACTTTCTCTAATTGCTGATTTTCATTCCAACAAGAGTCGCTCTCTGGCAATAGGCATCCATATGACCGGTCTTTATACAGGACAGGCAATAGGCGGTTTTGGAGCGACTGTGGCAAAGGCTTATTCGTGGGAAGCTACTTTTCATTGGTTTGGAATTATAGGTGTTGTTTACAGCATCATTCTCATTCTGTTTTTGAGGGAAAAGAAAGTCGAAAGTAAATCTCAAACAAAAGATGAGAAAAAAGAGAAAGTTCCTATATTCAAAGGACTGGCAATGCTAGCTACAAATATCTGGTTTTGGATAATTCTGTTATACTTTGCCACACCAAGTTTACCAGGCTGGGCTACAAAAAACTGGTTACCTACCCTATTCTCAACTAACCTATCCATTGATATGTCGCAGGCAGGCCCTATGTCTACTATTACTATTGCCTTATCTTCATTTATTGGTGTTATATTGGGTGGAATCTTGTCTGACAGATGGGTACAAAAAAACATCAGGGGGCGTATTTATACAGGAGCTATAGGTCTTGGTTTAACCATACCAGCATTATTGTTGCTTGGATTTGGAACAAGTTTTCTCCCTGTAGTAGGTGGCGCTTTATGCTTCGGCTTCGGATACGGGATGTTTGATGCTAACAATATGCCTATTTTATGTCAGTTTGTTTCATCAAGATACAGGGCAACAGTTTATGGACTGATGAATATGACCGGAGTCTTTGCCGGAGCATTTATAACCAACCTTCTAGGCAAATCAACCGATTCCGGAACCTTGGGAAATGATTTTGCTTTACTAGGTGCATTGGTTTTCGTTGTACTTTGTGTACAATTACTTTGTCTGCGTCCTAAGGTGGCGAATATGGAAGATTAATTATTTCAACCTAAATATTTATTTTATCATGAAAAAACTCATTACTTTATTTTCTGCCTGTTTGCTTCTTATCAGTTGCAGCAGTCAACAGCCTAAAGAGCAATCTCGTGTAATCAGTACTCCGGCACCCGAGCGAGTAGCCGGACAAACCGATGTTTTGGAATTACATACAGATCCGTTACCAATAGTTCGTGTAGCCTTTATCGGGTTGGGTATGCGAGGCCCGGGAGCAGTCAACCGCATGACTCACATTCCCGGAGTAGAAATCGTAGCTCTGTGTGATGTGGAACAAAAAAATACAGAGAGAACAAACAAAATGCTGGAAGGAAGAGGTTTCCCGAAAGCTCAGGAGTTCTACGGTGATACAACCGTTTGGCGTAAAGTAACGGCCTTACCCAACGTAGATCTGATTTATGTAGCAACAGATTGGAAAAGTCATGCTACTATAGGTGTACAAGCGATGAAAGACGGTAAACACGTAGCTATAGAAGTGCCTGCAGCTATGACAATGAACGAAATATGGGCATTGATCAATACCTCGGAACAAACCCGTAAGCATTGTATGCAATTAGAAAATTGTGTATACGATTTCTTCGAATTGACAACCCTCAATATGGTTCAACAAGGATTGTTGGGTGAGGTTATTCATGGGGAAGGGGCTTATATCCATGAACTTAAAGGGTTTTGGGATAGTTACTGGAATAACTGGCGTATGGACTATAATGAGAAACACAGAGGCGACGTATATCCGACACATGGTTTGGGGCCTGTATGCCAAGCGATGAATATCCACCGTGGAGATAAATTAAACTATTTGGTAAGTGTAGACGCAAAACAAATCTCCAGTATCAATTATCTGAAAGAAAAGAGAGGAGAAGATGTAACTGAGTTCCGCAACGGGGAACATACTAGTACACTTATATCTACCGAAAAAGGACGTTCGATTCTTATCGAACATAACGTAAACTCACCGCGTCCTTATAGTCGCATGTATCAAATTACCGGGTCAAAAGGTTTTGCTAATAAATACCCAATAGAAGGTTATGCATTGGATGGTGGAGAACTTGATGCTGAATTATCTAAAGATCATGAGAATTTGAATGCACATAGCTTTGTTCCCGATGACGTCCGCAAAGCCTTGATGGAGAAGTACAAACACCCGATTGCAAAAGACATTGAAGAACAAGCCAAGCAAGTAGGTGGACATGGCGGTATGGACTTTATTATGGACTACCGTCTGATTTACTGTCTGCAAAGAGGCCTTCCTTTAGATATGGATGTATACGACTTAGCCGAATGGTGCTGTCTGATTCCGTTGACTGAAATATCTTTGGATAATAACTCTGCCCCTGTCGAAATACCAGATTTCACTCGCGGAAGTTGGAACAAGTTGAAAGAACTAAGATTTGCACAATAACTTTTCTTCTTAATTGACACTACTTTTGATTAATTAACAGATTCGGAATTTGCCATCTGATTCCGATCTGTTAATTAAATTTCTTATTTTGAACTGATTAGTCTTTTGTTATTACGATAAACAGGATAGCAAGAGTTCATTATGCCTTATAAATATATCATTACTTTTTCATAATTAAATCATGCATATCATTCTCAAAAAAATAAGTTTGACGTTATTATTGATTCCTTCTATAATAAATGCACAAGAAGTACTTCCATACTGGAAAGATGTTAGTGTAGTAGCCGTAAACAAGGAAGCTCCCCGTACTACCTTTATGAGTTACGATAGTACTGACGATGCCCGACAGGCTATTCTTCCGTTCTATACAGATTATACGAAGAGCAAATATTTCTATTCGTTGAACGGTACTTGGAAATTCTATTTTGTCGGAGCATACAAAAATCTTCCTGATAATATTACAGATACTAATATCAACACCGATAGCTGGACAGATATAAAAGTGCCTGGAAACTGGGAACTGCAAGGTCATGGAGAAGCCTTTTATGTCAATCAACCTTATGAATTTGCTACTTATAATCCCACCCCGCCTTTATTACCGGAAGAGAATCCTGTGGGCGTATACCGCCGCGATATAGATATTCCGTCGGATTGGATGAGCCGTGATATTTTTTTGCATCTGGCAGGAGCCAAATCGGGTGTGTATGTATATATTAATGGCAAAGAAGTGGGATATAGTGAAGACTCTAAAGATCCTGCAGAGTTTTTGATAAGTCCTTACCTCACTGCTGGTAAAAATGTATTGACACTGAAAATATTCAGATGGAGTACAGGCTCATGGCTCGAGTGCCAAGATTTCCTGCGGATGAGTGGTATCGAGCGCGATGTGTTTATCTGGTCTCAACCCAAAACAGCCATAAAAGATTTCCGTGTAGTGTCTACATTGAATGATACATACGAAGATGGAATCCTCAAATTGGGTATCGACCTCAAAAACACAAACTCTAGTAATAAAAATATAACCATAAAATATGACCTTCTTGATTCAAATGGAAATTCCATTACATCCGAATCTAATGATCTAACCGTAAAAGGAAATAGTCTGTCTACAGCCAATTTTGAATATAACATCAAAGATGTATCTACTTGGACATCCGAACATCCAAATCTTTACAAACTGATGATGACTGTGATAGATAATGGAAAAATTGTAGAAGTTGTTCCATTCAAAGTCGGGTTCCGTAAAATAGAGATAAAGGATAGCAATATTATTGTTAATAAAAAACCTCTTCGTTTATTTTATGTCAATGGACAACCGATCAAGATGAAAGGTACTAATATCCATGAGACAGTAGAAGACGGTCATTATATCACTCCTGAGCAAATGCGTCGCAATTTTGAGTTGATGAGACTCAATAATATCAACTCTGTTCGTTTGAGTCACTATCCACAAGACCGAAAGTTCTATGAAATGTGCGACGAGTTTGGGCTATATGTATATGATGAAGCCAACATAGAATCGCATGGAATGTACTATACCATCTATCAAGACAATATGCGTAAAGGAGCAGTCGGACATATTGATGGAGGTAAACGTGGAACACTCGGACACAATCCTGATTATCTCGAAAGCCATTTGAGCAGGATAAGAAATATGTTTGAACGGAACAAAAACTATGCATCTTTAACCATCTGGTCGTTGGGTAATGAAGCTGGAAACGGATATAACTTCTACAATGCATATAGCCTGATCAAAAACCTCGATAAAAATCTGATGGCACGCCCTGTAAACTACGAACGGGCATTGGAAGAATGGAATACCGATATGGTAGTACCACAGTACCCGTCCGCTAAGTCTTTCGAGTATTATGGTAAAAATGGACGCAGAACAGAAAGTGCAGATAACCGTCCTTACATTCCTTCCGAATATTCACATGCTATGGGTAACTCTAGCGGAAACTTATACAATCAGTGGCAGCAAATCTACAAATATCCCAATCTGCAAGGAGGGTATATCTGGGAGTGGATCGATCATGCAGTGAAAATAAAAGATAAAAACAGAAAGTACTTTTGGGCTTATGGAGGCGATTTTGGCAAGGACCAGCCATCTGATGGTAATTTCGTAGCTGATGGTATTATAAATCCGGACCAGACCCCGCATCCTGCAATGGCAGAAGTAAAGTACACGCATCAGAATGTTGGTTTCGAAGCAGAGGATCTGAGCAAAGGACAAATAAAAATAAAGAATCGTTTCTACTTCTCTAATCTGTCGAAATATACTGTTAAATATAAGATTCTGGAAAATGGGATCTCAATCAAAGAAGCCGTATTACCACTTCAGATTGCACCTCAAGATTCAACGATTGTAACCATTCCGGTATCGAAGCTAAAGACCAAGCCGGGCACAGAATATTTTGTAAACTTTGAGGTGACAACAAAACAGCAGGAACCTCTCGTCGCTGTAGGACATATCATAGCTTATGATCAGTTTGAGCTGCCTGTAAGAGTAGAAAAACAAGCCTATAAAAATACAAGCGGCTCTAAACTGGTTGTTTCGGAATCGGGGAATACATTATCTGTATCTTCTTCGAAAGTGAATTTTGTATTTGACAAACAAAAAGGTATCGTTACGTCTTATAAAGTGGACGGGACTGAATATTTCACGGAAAAATTCGGTATACAACCTAATTTTTGGAGAGGACCTACAGATAATGACTACGGTAATGGTGCCCCTAAACGTTTGCAAATATGGAAACAGTCGAGCAAAGATTTTAAAGTATCGAAAGCTACTGTAGCAATGACCGGAGATATAGCCTTGTTGTCAGTGGTCTATAAACTCGCAGCAGGGAATGATTATATTGTTGATTATAAAATCTATACATCCGGTATTGTGAATGCATCAATGAGGTTTACATCAACCACGGCAAAAGAAAATAAGGCCGAACTGACTGCCGAAGCCAAAGAAGCTACACAAGCGGATAGTAATGAGAAGCAAGCCAGAGAGGCTGCCATGCTGGAAGTTCCTCGTATTGGTGTACGTTTCCGCCTGCCTGCAGCTATGAATAATGTGCAATATTTAGGCCGTGGCCCCGAAGAAAACTATCTGGACAGGCATAAAGGAACCTTGGTAGGATTGTTCAAAACTACCGCCGAGGATATGTATTATCCATATGTACGTCCACAGGAAAACGGGCATCATACCGATACACGTTGGGTAGCTTTAAATAACAGTACCGGCAAGGGACTATTGATAGAAGCAAATACCACAGTCGGATTCAATGCATTAAGAAATTCGGTGGAAGACTTCGACTCTCAGGAATCGGATGCCGACTATCAATGGCGTAATATGTCTCCGGGCGAAATAGCAAACAAAGATCCCGAAAAAGCAAAAGACGTACTCAGAAAGCAAACACATGAATATGACATCGTTCCGAGAGACTTTGTAGAGGTATGTGTAGATATGAAACAGTATGGAGTTGCCGGATATAACAGTTGGGGCGCAAGGCCCGAGCCGGAATACAGCATTCCGGCTAATCAGGAATACAGCTGGGGCTTTACATTGATACCTATCTCAAAAGAGAACGAAATAAGACAAAAAACAGGATTCAAATACGAGTAAGCAAAGTAAATGGTTTGTTCCGCTACAGAGTTTTACTCCGTTGGCGGAACTACCATTTTAAATACTCAAAGTCATTAACAACGGCACTAAGGTCGTAGACCTATTTATTCAATTCATTAGTCGCTTATCGCGATTCGGCATAGTTCAAGTACACTTGACGCTGCTTTCATTGCTTTGGTAAGTATATAAGCCAAAGGATACTATGAATTGAAAATATATCATTAAATACTTTCATTTACTTATATGAATATGGAAAACCAATTGAAGCGAATAGCGAGAACCTTTATGTTTGAGGGAACAATCAAAGAAATACGTCCGGTCAAAGGAGGGCTGATCAATGATACATTCTTTGTAGAAACAGAGGGTGATCAACCCAATTATATTTTACAACGAAAAAATAAGAACATATTTAAAAATGTTCCCGCAATGATGGACAATATTTATAAAGTAACTACCCATCTGAAGCAAAAAATAGAACAACAGGGAGGAAACCCTTTACGTGAAGCACTTACAGTAGTCCCTACCTGCGACGACAAACTCTATAGTAAAGACGAGTCCAATGAATACTGGGCTGCCTGTCTGTTTATAGAAAATACTGTAGCTTATGAATCTGCCGATTCGCCTGCACTAGCGGCACAAGGGGGCAAGGGTATAGGCAAATTTCAAGCAATGCTGGCTGATATGAAAGAGCCATTGGCTGATATTCTGCCCGGATTTCATAATATTGTATAATATAATTGAAAAGTAGTCCACTAAAATAATTGAAAAGTATACCACCCGTTAAGTAAAATCTAAGAGCGATTATAATAAAGCTCTGTATTTTACTAACAAATATTAACATTA
>NZ_JAIXHZ010000067.1:0-6683 GCF_043392705.1 Dysgonomonas sp. Shenzhen-Wh21 | reverse complement strand
CTTATAATAAAAGGCAGGTGATTACAAATCCCCTGCAACGAAGGATTGCTAGTCCTTTCGGATTCTACCGTCCTTTCGGATTTGCAATCCGAAAGTATATATTAGCAGGATTTGTAATCCGCAATGGAATCATGATAAATATATTACCATCCTTCCTGATTATAAATCCGAAAGAAAGATAGAGGAACGATACAACTCCCGATTTTAATTTTTAATATCAAGATTAATCAAATAACTTCAATATTGTATTTATCTTTGCAGAAACAAAAAGATGATGCTTAAACCCGGACCTATTGGTGTATTTGATTCAGGATATGGAGGTCTCACGATACTATCGGAGATACAAGCCCTTATGCCCGAATACGATTATTGCTATCTTGGCGATAACTCGCGTGCACCCTATGGCGCTCGGTCGTTTGAGGTGGTCTATGAGTTTACCAAACAGGCTGTGACGGCATTGTTCGATATGGGCTGTAATCTTGTGATTCTTGCCTGTAATACAGCATCGGCAAAAGCTTTGCGTACCATCCAGCAAAAAGATCTGCCAAATATGAATCCCGATAAGAGGGTGCTGGGTATTATACGCCCTACAGCCGAAATCATCGGACAGATAACACGCAGCAGGCATGTAGGAGTCTTAGGTACAGTGGGCACTATACAGTCGCAATCGTACCCGATAGAGATAAATAAACTGTTTCCCGATATAAAAGTAACCGGCGAGGCTTGCCCTATGTGGGTTCCTCTGGTAGAAAATAACGAACACGAAAGTGAAGGAGCAGATTACTTTGTGAAAAAAAGTCTGGATAATATTTTAGCTAAAGATCCCGATATAGACACACTTATTCTTGGCTGCACGCATTACCCGTTGTTGCTGAATAAGATAAAGAAAATTCTACCCAAGGAGGTAACCGCCTTGCCTCAGGGAGAATACATTGCCCATAGCCTCAAAGATTATCTGCGACGGCATCCTGAGATGGATGAGGCATGTACCAAAAACGGAGAGACGCATTATTTTACTACCGAATCTTCCGAAAAGTTTTCAGGTGCGGCAACTATTTTTCTGAACAAAGAGATAGAAGTAAAGCACATTACACTCGATTAAAAATCCCTTATTTTTCGGTCTGCTAAAAAACAATTATATTTGTTTTTGTTAATTGGCATGGATTTTACAAAAAGGAAATAGAAAAGTAAAAACCCCCTATTGTATATTATATAAATATACATCATTTAGAGCATTTCAATAAAAATAAACAAACAGAATGAGCTACCTTTCGAAAGAATATCAGGAACAGTGGAATTTCTCAAAATATCCTCCAAGTGCTTACCGCATCTTTGGATTTGTGTTTAGCAAACAACCCGGAAGTTTTAACTACAATAAAAATATTGTTCAGATATTTACATTAAAATCGGATGATTTACCCGAACAAATAAGAATTGATAATTTCAAGAAATTGTGTCAAAGCTTGTTCAGGGAAATGAATGTAAAAGAAGACTTGGATGTAAAAACAGAAACTGACGATGAAAGTAAAGACACTACCATCACTTTCTCTTCCAACAATATTTGCAACTGCTTGCAGTCATTAAAGTATGAAGATGAGAAGATACTCTTCAATACGCTTTATAAACCATCATTGGGGACATATCCCTTGAGCCTCAATCAGCGGATCGAATTTATTTTGGGAGTTTATTTAAATCATTCTCATCGCAAAGCAAAAATGCTGTTTCGCGACAATTACCCTAAAATGGCATTGACTCATAGTTTTATCGTTGATCTGGCGGGGGAGGATGACGAATTTATTTTAACATCACGTTTCGATAGATCGCATAGCCACGTTATTGAGATTAACGAAAATGGGCAGCTGTGGAAAAAATTAGAAACACTGCTTCTAAAATATGGCTATCAATTATAAGAGATAAATCTCCTATCGCATCTTGAACCTGCAACTTTCTATTTTTCAATAAGTATAACGTTAGATGTAAGGGAAATAATATAAAAGTAACAGCCTGAGGCGTGTTACTTTTGTTTTATCATTCAATTTATTTTTATTAATTTTAGAGTATTGTTTTAACCCAAACACCTGATATTCCATGATAGATTTAAAGCGGTTTACTTTAGTAATTATTCCCGCATCAATACTTAGCCCATATAGTTATAGCCAAAATAAACAGAGCGATGCACCTCAATCCCGTCCCAATATTATTCATATAATGACGGACGATCATTCGTTTCAGACAATCAGTGCATACGGTCATCCTATCTCCAAGTTGGCTCCTACACCTAATATAGACCGATTGGCGAACGAAGGTATGTTGTTTCAGCAAGCCTTTGTCGAAAACTCACTGTCTACCCCGAGTCGGGCATGTCTTATGACAGGCTTGTATAGCCATCAGAATGGGCAACGTCAGTTGGGTGCAGGTATAGATACAACTAAAATCTTTTTTTCGGAATTACTTACACAGGCAGGGTATCAAACAGGAGTTGTAGGTAAATGGCATATGCAATGCGAACCAAAAGGTTTTGATTATTATTGCGTGCTCAACGATCAGGGAGATTATTATAATCCGAGCTTCAAAACGAAAGGCTCTCACGGCAAATACATTCGCGAAGAGGGGTATGCAACCAACCTGATTACAACTCATTCGATAGATTTTCTTAAAAACAGAGACAAGAGCAAACCTTTTGCCCTGTTGGTACATCATAAAGCTCCACACAGAAATTGGATGCCCGAAGCCAAGTACTATGACTTGTACGAGGATGTAGAATTCCCTAAACCTGAAACATTCTATGACGATTACGAAAGCCGTTGCTCTGCTGCCCGCACTCAGGATATGACTATCGATAAGACCATGACATTTATTTATGATCTGAAGCTAAATGAATTAAAGAATACACCACCCTATAATAAGGAATGGAGTGATGGAGGCTTGCAACAAGCGATGAATCAAATGACTCCAGCTCAGCGTGAAGCTTGGGAGAAGGCCTATCATCCTAAGAATATGAAATTCATTAACAGTAACCTGTCCGGCGATGCGCTGCTCGATTGGAAATTTCAACGTTATATGAGAGATTATCTTCGCTGTATAAAATCGATTGACGATGAAGTCGGGCGTTTGATTGATTACCTCGAAAAAGAAGGTTTGATGGATAATACAATTATTGTTTATACTTCCGATCAAGGTTTTTATATGGGAGAACATGGGTGGTTCGATAAGCGTTTTATGTACGAAGAATCGTTCAGAACACCGCTGATAATACGTTATCCCAAAGCCATAAAGTCAGGGACGAAAACCGCTGCTTTGGTACAGAATATAGACTTTGCTCCTACTTACTTGTCATTAGCCGGAATAGAGAAGCCCTCAGAAATGAGCGGAGTTTCTCTTGAAGGGTTGTTTGATGGCAAAACACCTAAAGATTGGAGAAAAGATTTGTATTATCACTATTATGATTATCCTGCGATCCACAATGTACGCCGTCATGATGGTGTGAGGACAGAAAGGTATAAACTCATTCATTTCTACGGTAAAGGAGAAATAAGCAATGATGAAGATATCAATTGTAATGAGTTGTTCGATCTGCAAAATGATCCGACTGAATTACATAATCTCTACGGAAAAGAAGGGTATGAAGAAATAACAAAGGAGTTGCAGACAGCTCTCGATAATTATAGAAAGACACTCAAGGTAGATGAATTTTAAGTGAGTGAAAATTTTTTTTCGTCATTTTATTATCAATAGAGTATAATATCACAATCTAAAACCAGACCGGATGTCTTCAAAAACGTATGCTCCTTTTGCAAAGCCACTCTATGTGATGCTCAAGCCAATAGGAGCTGTTTGTAATCTAGGGTGCACTTACTGTTATTATCTGGAGAAAAAGGAGCTGTATCCCGACAAAGGTAGTAAGGCAATAATGAGTGACGATCTTCTGGAACGGTTTGTCTCTCAATACATCGAGGCACAAACCATGCAGCCCATACTGTTTACATGGCATGGAGGCGAACCTTTGATGCGTGACATCTCGTTTTATAAGAAAGCACTGGCGTTGCAGCGTAAATATGCTAAAGGGAAACAGATTTCGAATACCCTGCAAACCAACGGCACGCTGTTGAACGATGAGTGGTGTGAATTTTTTAGAGAAAACAACTTCCTGATCGGTATCTCCATTGATGGGGCTAAGCCCTTCCATGACAAGTACAGAACAACAAAAGATATGCGTCCGACATTCGATCATGTTGTTCGGGGTATCAATCTTTTAAAGAAGCATGGGGTAGAATACAATATAATGGGAGTTGTAAATGACTTTAATATGAACTACCCGCTAGAGTTTTATCAGTTTTTTAAAGATATCGATTCTCATTACATCCAATTCTCTCCGGTTGTGGAAAGAGATAGCAATGGGAACGTAACTCAATGGAGTGTTACACCCGAAAAATGGGGCGATTTTCTCATTGCTATATTCAACGAGTGGGTAAGGAAAGATGTCGGAATCTATTTTGTTCAATACTTCGATTCTGCACTCGCCAATTGGGTTGGGGTAGACCCCGGAATTTGTATCTTTGCAAAGAATTGCGGACATGCCGGAGTTATGGAATTTAATGGTGATGTGTATTCTTGCGATCACTTTGTATATCCTCAATATAAGTTGGGTAATATAAACGACAAGACATTGATAGAGATGATGTATTCGACGCAACAAAGCGAATTTGGTTTAGCAAAGTCGGCTTCCTTGTCATCTCAGTGTAAACAGTGTAAGTATTTGTTTGCTTGTCGTGGCGAATGCCCTAAAAACCGAATATCAAAAACTCAGTCGGGCGAAGAAATAAATTATCTATGTAACGGCTATTACAAGTTCTTCGAACATATAGCCCCCTATATGGACTTCATGAAAAAAGAGTTGGAAGCACAACGTCCTCCCGGTAATATTATGAAAGTCTTAAAATAATTATTGCAATAAGATTTTTATGTACACTTTTGTTCCTTTGTAGTTGGAGTAAGAAAGAATATGCGAAAAATAATCCACATAGATATGGATGCTTTCTATGCATCTATCGAGCAGCGTGACTATCCCGAATACAGGGGTAAGCCTCTTGCTGTGGGTTATGCGGGACCTCGGGGAGTAGTGGCGGCAGCCAGTTACGAGGCTCGCCGCTACGGTGTGCGTTCGGCTATGGCATCCAAAACGGCTTTGCGCAAATGCCCGCATCTGATATTTGTTCCTGCCCGCTTCGATGTCTACAAGTCTGTTTCGAGACAAATAATGGAGATATTCCACGAATATACCGATTTGGTAGAACCCCTCTCGCTGGACGAAGCGTTCCTCGATGTTACCGAGAATAATATGAATATCGCTTCAGCCACTCAGATAGCACAGGAGATAAAGCAAAAAATACGAGACGCTACAAACCTAACGGCTTCGGCAGGAGTTTCGTTCAATAAGTTTTTAGCCAAGATTGCTTCCGATCAGAATAAACCAAACGGGCTGTTTGTTGTAAAGCCAAAGGTTGCAGAGCTGTTTGTTGAGTCGCTGGCCATCGAGCGATTCTTTGGGGTAGGGAAGGTCACCGCCAAAGTAATGCATCAAATGGGTATCAAGACGGGATGGGACTTGAAGCAACGTTCCGAGAATGAGCTTGTTTCTGTTTTTGGTAAAGCAGGACATGTTTATTATCAGAATGCACGAGCCATCGATTATCGCCCTGTGGAGTCGCAACGTATCAGAAAGTCTATCAGTTCCGAAACAACCTTCGACAGGGATATCGATTCGCTCGACGAATTGGCTGTGGAGTTGGATGCCGTGGCGCGCGATACGTTCGATTACTTACAGAAGAAGAAGTTTAAGGGAAGAACCGTAACCCTGAAAATCAAATATGCAGACTTTAAGATAATAACACGAAGCCGTACATTCGCCGAAGCTGTGGAAGATTACGAATCGTTCTACAAGGCAGGATTTGAGTTGCTTAAGCTCGTCGATCTATCTCCTAAGGTTCGCCTTATCGGGTTGGGGGTAAAGAATAGCGATGATGAAATGGGTTGGTACGATGCTGTTCAGTTGCGCATCAATTTTGAAGAAGATGAGACTAAAGGTTAGGCTAAATGTATATTCTTCTCAAAATCCTTTCAGATATTCAGATAAGTACTTACTTTTGCAGCAATGAAACCAAAGAAGAAAGGGGCACATAGTAACCGCACGAAGCATTTGCTTTTCTCGCTCAACGAAGAAGAGTATGCCCTTATATCTTCGTACATCAAGAAATACAAGATAGCCAACCGTTCGCGATGGTGCAGGGAAACAATCATTACCCATGTGCTTAAAAGCCTTGAGCAGGATTATCCTACGCTCTTTGGCGAAAACGAAATGCGCCGATGACAACCAATATACTCAACGACGAGTACTATATGCGTCAGGCTCTTAACGAAGCCCGTCAGGCATTCGACAAGGGTGAAGTGCCTATAGGGGCAATAGTCGTTTGCAAGGGGCGTATCATTGCACGTGGACACAATCTCACCGAAACGCTTAACGATGTCACAGCTCATGCAGAGATGCAGGCGATTACGGCAGCCGCTAATGTGCTTGGTGGTAAATATCTTACCGATTGTATTCTGTATGTTACCATAGAGCCATGCCCGATGTGTGCCGGAGGGTTACTCTGGTCTCAAATCTCTAAAATTGTATATGGGGCAAA
>NZ_JAIXHZ010000066.1:0-4030 GCF_043392705.1 Dysgonomonas sp. Shenzhen-Wh21 | reverse complement strand
GTATACGAACGGAAAAAATAGTGAAAAAGGAAGTTCCGTTCGATACTACTCAATAGGTGTATTGTGTTAATATTAATAAATTTATGTGTACAAGTATGAAGAAAAAGTTGTTATTGATTTTATCCTGCTTACTGTTAAGCATAGGGTATATTGCCGCACAAACAACAAAGATTACAGGAACCGTTATTGATACAAATGGTGAGCCTGTAATAAGTGCTTCTGTTGTTGTGAAAGGAACTACAGTCGGAACAGTAACCGATCTGGATGGAACATTTTCAATAAATGTTCCGGATGGTAAAAACACGCTGGTATTCAATCTGGTTGGAATGAAGAGCATTGAAACTAAAGCTACTCAAAATATGCGGGTAGTGATGGAAAACGACGACAAGCTTTTAGATGAAGTCGTTGTAACAGCAATGGGAATTCAGCGCGATCAGAAAATATTGGGGTATGCTGCGACTCAAGTGAAATCGGATGAAATATCAGCTGCAAAATCCGGATCTGTAATGGGTGGACTAAATGGGAAAATAGCCGGAGTAAATATTTCCGCTTCAGGACCGGCAGGTACATCTCAAAAAGTATTAATTCGTGGTATCTCTTCATTTAACAGCAACAATCCTTTGTACATTGTAGACGGTGTGCCGATCACAAATGAACGTTCAGGAACAGACTATGTAGACTTTGGCAATAGCGCCAATGACATAAACGCTGAAGACGTAGAATCGGTTACTGTATTGAAAGGAGCCTCTGCTACTGCTCTATATGGATCTCGTGCAGGGAATGGAGTTATTATGATCACAACAAAGAGAGCCAAAAGCGAAAAGCTAACAGTAACATACGATGGAGCATTTACGGCTTCAAATGTTCTTCGTGTAATGCAAACTCAGGATCTTTATGGACAAGGCTGGGGTGCTTGGGATAGGGCCGAAAACGGTTCATGGGGACCACGCCTTGATGGTAGTATCCACGAGTGGGGCTCTGATCAGTTAGCAGAACCGATGACGAAACCTTTTTCCTATGTGAAAAATAATATCCGCAATTTTTACAAGACAGGTCACGAATTGAATAATGTTGTATCTCTTCGTTATGGCACAGAGAATCTTGGTCTTTATGTTTCTTATGGAAATGTAACCAGCAATGGAACATTACCGAATAATGCAGACACATATTCTCGCAACACATTCTCTTTGCGTGGTAATGCTAAATGGGACAAGCTAGCCATAGATGTATCTGTTAACTATGCACGTAAAGATATCCGTCGTACAGAACAAATGGAGATCGAACTTTTACAAAATCCTGTCGACATCGATATCGCTTCAATGAAAAACTACAACGACGAACGTTATAATCTTGATAACTATTACACTTTTTATGCAACAAATCCTTATTGGATGGTTGACAACAATTATTTCCTATATCAAGACAATCATACATATGGCAAAGTTGAAGCCTCTTATCAGTTGTTGGGTGGCCTAAAAGCTACAGCACGTCTGGGTGGCGATTTCCTTAACTATAGCAGAGAAAATATAAATGCTAAAAATTCATTTATACCAGGATCGTATAGCGATTTAGGAGGTGCTACTGCCCAGAACGGTTATTATTCGAATAATAGATATAATAGAGATCAGCTTGATGCCACAGCATTCTTATCTGCAGATTATAAAGTATCAGACTTTACTCTTAGCGGTACAGCCGGATGGAACTTAAATCAACGGACATATGCATACACAGGAGGATATGTAAACGGATTAGGTGTTCCTGATTGGTATAGTCTGGAAAACTCAGGATCTGCGGCTGTCTCTCAGCAATATTCTGAAAAAAGAAGACTTATCGGTTTATTTGCTCAAGCTGAATTAGGATACAAAAGTTTTGCATACCTAAACCTTTCAGCTCGTGCTGACAATTCATCAACTCTACCTAAAAATGAAAACACTTATTTCTATGGAGGGGGTAATATTTCATTTATTCTTACAGAATTATTTCCGTCATTAAAAGATAGCAAAATTGACTTTTTGAAATTAAGAGCAGCTTTGGGACAAACAGGTAATGACGCTGGAGTATATCGTACCTCATCATGGTTCGAACCATATAATAGCTATTATACATATCTTCCTATTCATGGCGTATTAGGCTTAACTGAATACAATAGATTGCCGAGTCAATCATTAAAGCCGGAGATTACAACTGAATACGAATTTGGTGTTCAAGGAAATTTCTTTGACAATCGTGTTCGCCTGGATTTTGCCTATTACAACAAACGCTCAAAGGATCAGATAATAAATGCTACGTTAGCTCCTGAAACCGGATATACATCCGAAACTCGAAATGTTGGAGAATTGGAAAATAAAGGGATAGAACTAGCTGCTGGATTCACACCTATAAAATCAAAAGACTGGCAATGGGATGTAAATGCAACATTTACAAAAAATACAGGAAAAGTTATTGAACTTTGGGATGGATTGCAAGAATACAATATCTACAGCTGGCGTGGTGTTGAATATAGAATGAAAGTAGGAGAAAAAATTGGAACATTCCAAGTTCCATCAGTAGACCGTGTAACTGACAAAACTAGCCCTTACTATGGTTATATGATTGTAAATACAAACGGATTCCCTACTCAATCTATTACAGAAAAAGAAGTAATAGGATCATCACAGCCTGATTTTATTTTAGGATTGAACACTTCTATTAAATTTAAGGATTTTAGACTTACAGTTGTTGGTGACTGGCATAAAGGGGGATGGATGGCCTCGAATACATCATACATCACTCACTTTAACGGAAACTCAACACAAACAGTGTATAATGAGCGTAACTCATTTATTTATCCAAACTCTGTGAAAATAGTAGGCGGTCAATATGTGGAAAATAATATTCCTGTTATGGCTAATCAGATGAATTATACACTAGGTAACTATTCTTATAATCCTCTAGTACGTAATGAGATGGTAATACCAAAAGATTTCTTCAAAATCAGAGAAGTAACACTTTCTTACGATCTTCCAAAGAAAGCATTAAAATCTACCCCATTAAGCAAAGTTACTTTAAGCTTTATAGGACGCAACCTCTTCTTATTTACACCAAAGAAGAATAATTATGTAGATCCTGAAGTAGCCAATATGGGCAACGACTTGACTTCTGAATTTGGTGAAATATCTAGTGGTACTTCTTATCGCAGTTTTGGTGGAGCTATCAAAGTAGAGTTTTAATAATCTAATAAAGAAGAAAAATGAAAAAGAAGAATTTAATATATATAGCTTTATTGCTACTGTTAACAAGCGGAACATTTACGTCTTGCGATAACTATTTGGATGTGAACACCAATGCCAACTATCCACCAAATGCCAGCTTAGAGAGTCTTCTCCCATCGGCAGAAGCAAGTACTATTGCTCAATTGGGATTAAATGGGCAATTGATTGGGAGTCTATGGAGTCAATATGTTACTCAGGGAAACTCCACCAACCAGTATAATACTACTGTCAATTACAGTCTTAATCAAGAATCATATAATGCTTTCTGGACCAATACTTATGCCAACACATTACAGGATCTCAAAATTATGATGTCTTTGGCAGAAGAAAAACAAGCTTGGAACTATTGGATTATCGGTAAAATTTTAACTGCATACAACTATCACGTGCTGACAGATTTATACGGAGATATACCTTTTACTGAAGCATTGGATATAAAAAAATATCCAGCGCCAAAGTATGATGACAGCAAAACGGTTGTATATCCGGGTATTATAGCGATGTTAGATGAGGCGATAGCAAAAGCCCCCAGTGCATCAGGAGGGATGAATCCTCTAATAGAAAAACAAGATTACTTTTTTGAAGGTAAGATTGCTTCTTGGGTAGCCTTAGCAAAAAGCTTAAAATTAAAAATATATTTGCGTGACTATGAATCGAATAAGACTAAAATAGCAGACTTAATAAGCCAAGGAGGATTATTTACCGGCAATTTTGCTTTTACTGTATTTAATTGGCGAATATTATACTCAAATAAAGGATTTCCTTTATTGGTTGCATCA
>NZ_JAIXHZ010000065.1:0-2450 GCF_043392705.1 Dysgonomonas sp. Shenzhen-Wh21 | reverse complement strand
TCTTTTATTAATGTTTATCCTTAGATATATAAGGCATTTAAATACATCAACTTAAATCTATATGCAGAAGAATACTTGTAAGAAAACTATCTTATTTATATTAATTTCCATTACAACTTTATCATGTTATTGTCAAGAAAATTATTTAAAAACAGTAGATCACACATCTTACGGCATTAATTTATCAGATGAAGGCGACGTATCGAATGCGAAATTTTGCACTGTTATCGAAAAAAATAAAACAACACACTATTCTCCATATGAAGTATCTGAATATGCATTAAAAAATGGCAAAAAATATAAAGCAAAAGATATTCAGCTGAACGACTCCACCATAAAAGTATTTCTTCAAGTAATAACAGAAGGTAATATTGCCTTCTATTATTATAAAGGAGAAAAGAAGGAGAGATTTTTCGTCGAAAAAAATGGCAAATTGAAAGACTTCCCAGAATTTGACAACACAGGAAAATCTGTTTTCAGAGAAAATCTATCGACAATAACAAGTGCTTGCAGCGAATTAACAAACGTAATTAAACAATCCAGATATAACCAAACTTCAATCAAAGGTGTAATGAAGAGATATGAGACATGTAGCTCTGACCCTATATTATACGTAAGATATGGAATAACTGCAGGCTATAATTTCGAAAAACTAAGAATGACTTCTAATGCAAGCAATAACTTAAAATTTTTAAATTACAAATATGAAGGTGCGTTCTCTATAGGTGGATTCATTAATATACCAATCTCTTTAACTGATTTTTCCTTCCATGTTGAGGCTTATTATTCCAAACACAGCTATTCTTACTCGTCTAGTAATGCGATGGGTGATATTGACTATATTGCAAATATGCACACATTAAGTGTTCCACTTCTTTTCAGATATACTCTTCCTTTAAATAAAGTATGCCCTTATATAAATGCAGGTCTAATATATTCATATAACTTCAAGTGGAATAACTCTTTATTTAATTCAACAATAACAGATAATACAATAACAATCGATAAGATAGATCATCCAATAATAGATAGCCACCAAATAGGTTACAATATAGGAGCAGGTGTAGAGTATAAATTGAATTATAAAAATTCATTATTCTTTGATATAAGGTATTCTGATAATTTCACTTCATCTAGCTCTAACTATTTTAATAAATCTACAATTTATTTTTCAACAAGTATAAACCTATGAAATATATATTAATTATACTTTTACTAATCATATCAGTTGTTTTTAATACAAGTTGTGTGGACGACGTAGAACTACCTGAAAAAGATTACCCATTCGTTGAAACCAAAGATGCTGTAGTTACCTCTACAAATGTTACCCTTGTAGGAAAATTAACGCAAAAAGGAAGAGACAAGATTATTGACTACGGATTTATATTTATAAATGACAGTAAAGAAATAAAATATAGTATTTATGAAACAAATGAAATAGACGATTTCGAAAAAATAATAAACACTGATTTAAAAAAGAATACAACCTACACTTACAAGGCCTACATAAAAACAGAAAAATATTTAATCTTAGGAAAAGCTGTTACCTTTACAGCCTTAGGGAGTGAACCTCCTGTTGTAGAAAATATTAATCCCAATAGAGGTTTTGATGGAACAGAGGTCAAAATATCCGGTAAATATTTTGGATCAGAGAAAGATAAACGTCATATATATATTAATGACAGAGAAGTAAACATCAGTGAATCCGGAGAGAATTATATATCTTTTACAATACCTCCCTCTTCTTTTGTTGGTGATGCAGTAATCCGGATTGTTGCCGGAGAAAATGAAACGAATACTACATTCACGGTTATTGGCCCCGAAATTGAGTCGATTACTCCACTCACAGGACATGCTGGTAGTTATATTGTAGTTTCTGGAAAAAACCTCACAGAGAATGGAGATCAGACGATGATATATTTTGGTAGTTATTTAGGTCTAATATTGCAAAAAAATATTGGAGCTAACGCGCAAACGACTTTTACAGTAGCGATTCCTCCTGCTGACAATGTACTATCAGAAGTATCATCACCAATAAAATTACAAAATGGAGAAAAAATTGTCGAATATAAAAATACATTACTGACTAAATCATCGTGGAAAAGTCATGCTTCGGAATATTTTGGATCGGACTATAAATATGATGGATTTTCGTATAACAATAAAGGTTATGTAATGGAAGTGGAATCAATGGAGTTTCATGAATACAATCCTGTTGCTGACAAATGGACAACAATAAAACCTATATCCAATAAACCAGATTTTTATTATAATAGCTTATTAATTCCTTCTGGCGACAAGTTCTATAAAGTTGGAGGTTTAAACTATTTATTAGAATTAAACGATGACTTATGGTATTTTAAAATATCCGACAAGACATGGAATAAAAAAAACAAACTTCCTTTTGTGTTCCAGTCTGCAAAATCCTTTAAACTAAATAATAAAACATA
>NZ_JAIXHZ010000064.1:0-35521 GCF_043392705.1 Dysgonomonas sp. Shenzhen-Wh21 | reverse complement strand
AACTCGTCAACGTGCTAAACTTGAAAAAACATTGGGTTCTATCCAAGACTTAACTCGTCTTCCATCTGCTTTGTTTGTGGTAGACGTAATGAAAGAACACATTGCTGTAAGAGAAGCTAATCGTCTTGGTATACCTGTATTTGCTATGGTAGATACAAATTCTAGCCCTGAAGATATCGACTTCGTAATCCCTGCTAATGACGATGCTGCAAAATCTATCGAACTTATCTTAGGAAGCCTTTGCGAAGGAATCAAAGAAGGTCTTGAAGAAAGAAAGATCGAAAAAGCAGATAGCGCTGCTGCTGAAGCTCAAGATGAAGAAGGAGCTCCAAGAAGAGAACGCAAAGCAAAAGCAGGTGCTAAAAAAGCTGTAACTAAAGAAGACCAAGAAGCAATCAATGCGGCTGTAGCTAGCAAGTTTGCTAAAGAGGACGAAGAGTAATAGTATAAAGACTAAATAAATAGCCTCTAAGAAAGCCTTCTTAGAGATTATTTATTTGGTCTTTTTTCTTTAAATCAATAGAGAATAATTATAAACCAAAATAAAAGGAGAAAGAATATGGCAATTTCTATGGCTGATATCCAACATCTACGCAAAATGACAGGTGCTGGTATGATGGATTGTAAAAATGCTTTGAACGAGGCTGAAGGAGATTTCGACAAAGCTGTTGAGATAATTCGCAAAAAAGGACAAGCTTTTGCTGCAAAACGTGAAGATCGTGAAGCTGCTGAAGGTTGTGTACTTGCAGCTACTCAAGGTGATTTCGCTGCAATCGTAGCAGTAAACTGTGAAACAGACTTCGTAGCAATGAATGCTGATTTTGTAGGAATGACTAAATCTATCCTAGATGCTGCATTAGAGAGCAAACCGGCTGATATAGACACACTGAAAGCAGTTGAAGTTAGCGGTCGTGCTATCACCGATCTTGTAACAGACAGAATGGGTGTTACAGGTGAAAAAATGGAGTTCAGCGTTTACAAACAAATTACAGCTCCTACAGTTGTTGCTTATGTTCACCCGGGTAACAAACTAGCTTCTATTGTAGGGTTCAACAAACCAAACGTTGACGAGCAAGTAGCAAAAGACATAGCTATGCAAATTGCAGCTATGAACCCTGTAGCTCTTGTTCCTGAAGAAGTATCTGAGGAAATCAAACAAAGAGAACTAAGCATTGCAAGAGAAAAAGCAATCGAGGCTGGTAAACCAGAAAACTTGATTGACAAAATTGCAGAAGGTGCACTAAATAAATTCTACAAAGAATTTACACTTCTTCAACAAGAATTCGTTAAGAATCCAAAACTAACAATAGCTCAATATCTTGCTGCGCACGATAAAGAACTTACTGTTGTCGGTTTCCAACGTTATACGTTGAACGCTGAATAATCAGAGATTCTAAAGAAAATAAAAGTGTAATCAGAAATGGTTACACTTTTTTTCTTTATATTTATTAGCATTTCTGAAAATCTTCAAGACAATAAATATGAAAAATACATTTGGCTTCATCATTCTTTTATTTTTCGCATATTGTACATCAAAGAACAAAGTAGCACCTCAAACAATTCATAGTCCTTATATGGATAGTATCATTCCTTTCATGAATGCATTTTCACTAGATACTGCAATAATCTTTGACTGGAATGGTAATAAGCATGCACCTAAATCACACTTTAAGGATAGGTCTATAACGCACATAGTCGGAAAATTTATTGATAGAACAGAAATATTTGCACTAGAATATATTTCAAAAGATACACTTATTAACTTTTATCATTTTAAATCTGGTGATTGGAAAATAATAAGTTCACATAGAGCCATTGGGGATGACATGACAACATTAGTTGAATTCATAGATATGAATAATGATGGAAACAACGAAATAATCGTTCGCACGCCGCCAAATATGAATGGGAACACGATACAAGATGTATTCCATTACTCTTCGGAAAATGATACTATTGAATATGCAGGTAGCTTCTTTTCTTGTGATTACAAGATCAATAGAGAAAAACAAACAGTAGAGGTCACATATGAAGGTAGTTGGTATATGCCTTTAATCAAAACAATTTATCAATGGCATAATAATAAGCTTGTTCGAATAAAAGAAATAAATTTAGACATCGTAGACATAGAACAAATAAATGATGAACGTATTTTGAGATACTATGAAAACACAAGCTATGATAAAGACTCATTAAAATTAATAAAAGAAGCCCCTTTCAAGGGAGAAAAATCTAAAAAAATGTGGGATTTTTTTTTTGATGAGCTTTAAATAATTAGGAACAATCTATTAGATCCCAATATTATAATTCTATAATAAAAAGCATCTAAGTAGACTAAGAGAGTAGTAATTTAAGACATTGACATATACATTATCTTTATATACATAACTAAAGAAAACTTACCTTTTTTTAGTAGCTTTGCGTTCAAAATAAAGTATTAAGATAAACTGTTCCTTGACAGGAGTCTATGAAGGAAAAATCATTAAAAGATAAAACCGTATCCGGACTGAGTTGGAGTGTATTGGATAAGCTACTCCAAAATGCCTTTGTTTTTGTTGCCGGAATATTACTTGCGCGCCTAATAGATAAAGAAGGCTACGGACTGATGGGCGTACTTGCCATATTTGTAGGATTAGCTAATATCTTACACGAAAGTGGTTTCTCGAGTGCTATTATTCGTAAGAAAAATATTACACAGGCTGATTACACAACTGTCTTCTATCTGAATATATCTATCGGTATATTCTTGTATCTGCTACTATTCTTTCTGGCTCCACTCATCAGCAACTATTACGATAAACCTATTTTGACAGACTTGTCAAGGTATTTATTCCTATCCTTCCTCTTTAACTCTTTTGCTGTAGTACAGAATGCCAAACTGATCAAAGAAATAAATTACAAGCTGATCACCAAGATTAATGCATTCTCAGTATTTACATCATACTCTGTAACGCTATTGCTTGCCTATTTTGGTTTTGGTGTATGGGCACTAGCTACACAGGTGGTACTGTGGACATTCCTTAAAGTTTGCTGCTTGTGGATATTCAGCAGATGGAAACCATCGGGATCATTTAGTAAAGAGTCATTCAAAGACCTGTTCGCATTTAGCTCGAAGCTGGTTTTGGGAAGTATCATAAATTCTGTAATGGTAAATATTCCCCAAAACATATTAGGGAAGTTTTACTCATTAAGCATCGGGGGATTATACAATCTAGCTTACCGAAATTATAATTCGGCCAACGATGTCTTAAACGGATCGATATACAGCGTCTCCTACCCTATCCTATCTTCGATACACGATGATGACCACCGATTGAAATATATATTCAGAAAATTTATCCGGATCAAAGCATTTGTCATATTCCCGATGTTTATGGGCATAATATTGGTAGCACAATCATTTATGTACATACTGGGAGAACAATGGCTCTCAGCAGCTCCCATCCTGCAACTGCTATGCATTGGCGGTATATTTGCAGGCCTTGAAACTACAAATGGAGATATATTAAGGATAAAAGGTAAATCGGGATTGATTCTTATTCTGACAATTATGCATGCTGTATTGATTTTCAGCTCTATATGTATCCCTTTTATTTTCGGGCTCAGTTACCTGTATTACATTGCGGGTATTTCGACAACCTACATTATCAGATACATTGTATCCTCTATTATGTCTAACAAGCTGATAAATTACAGTCTGGTTGAACTTATAAAAGATTTATTGCCTTATTTCGGAATATCATTTATTTGTATACTATGTGGCTATATGCTCAGGTTTGTGACATCCCAACCTGTTGTATTAATGATATGCCAAATAGTATTTGTAGGAGCTTTGTATATAGGAACTCTATATTTTTCAAAAGCCAGAATATTGAGAGAAGCCATCGAATATGTTACCAATAAAAGGATAAAGAAATGAAAGTCAGCATCTGTATCCCGGCTTATAAACATATTGATTTTCTAAAACGTTGCCTCAACTCTATTTTAGATCAGCGCTTTACAGATTACGAGGTCGTTATCACAGATGATTCTCCCGAAGACTCACTACAAAAACTGGTTGAAGAATATTCGGACGAGCGAATAAAATATTTCAAAAATGAAAAACCTTTAGGCTCTCCGCTGAATTGGAATGAAGGAATAAAAAAAGCGCAAGGAGAATATATCAAAATTCTTCACCATGATGATTGGTTTTCTTCTCCTGACAGCTTAGAAAAGTATGTCCGTCTGTTAGATGAAAATCCAAATGCAGACATTGCTTTTTCGGCAAGTTGTGACTTGGATAATCATAATACTCGAAAGCCTCATATAGCAAGCAGCGAATTTATTTCAGAACTTCAGAATGATGCTACAATAATATACACCGGCAATAGGCTGGGTGCTCCGAGTGTATGTATTTTCAGGAATAAAGGCTATCTTTTCGACCCGAACCTGATATGGCTGGTAGATATGGACTTCTACATGCAGGTGATTAGGGCTAGAGATAATACATTTGTATTTACACCTGAAATATTGATTTATATCGGAATAAGTGAGTTTCAAATCACGCAGCAATGCCTTGCAGAAACGAAAGTGAAAATATCAGAGAAAATATATCTTTACAAAAAGTACAGCTTAGAAAACAAACCGGCCAAGTATAAAAAAAGCCTTCTGAAATATATGGGACGAGAAAAAATTCGAAGGACATCCGACCTCAGAGATATTCTGCCAGATTCAGATTTTACCTTCTCTAGGTCAGATACTTTCCGGGCATATATATACTATGCAAGAAAGAAGATTAGAAGTCTTCTTCCTCGATAAGCAACAAAAACCTTGGTATAAGTGTTTTAACAATGCAATATCTGTTCCTACAATAAATTTACATTATTACGAACTTATAAAGAAATAAAAATATGATTATAATAATGTCTCCTGCAAAGTTGCAGGATTTTGAAAAGCCGGCTCCAATAAAAGAGTCAACCACCCCACTCTACGCGAAAGAAGCTAAAGGATTGTACAAATCGATGGAAGGTATTACTCCCGGAGAAATAGCGTCTCTAATGAGCATTAACCCTCAACTGGCACACGATGTATACCAATACATCCACGCATATCCTCTAAGCAAAACGCCACAAAAACAGGCAGCATTTGCCTATAATGGGATAGCATACAAGGGGCTAGATGCACAATCATTTTCTGCCAAAGATATTGATTTTGCTCAAAAACATTTACTACATATTTCAGGACTGTATGGCGTGCTCCGCCCTTTAGACCTGATTAAACCATATCGTCTCGAAATGCAAATTCCGATAGTGAACGATAAAGGGAAAGATTTGTATGCATTTTGGTCTGACACCATCAGTAAGTACATAGCCAAACAAATGAAAGCTGACGACAATATCCTTATCAATCTGGCTTCGAAAGAATACGCCAAAGCTGTAGATAAAAAGCTGTTGCCGAAAGGACATAAGATCATAACCCCTATCTTCAAACAACAGACAGATAAAGGATATAAACAAATAGTAGTTTATGCAAAAAAAGCAAGGGGTATGATGACTCGCTTTATTATACAAAATCAACTGAAAGATATAGAACATCTGAAGGGTTTCGATACCGAAGGATATACTTTTGCACCACAGCTTTCGGATGATAAGGAGTGGGTATTTATTCGATAAGATCGACTTGCTATTCCGCTATAATTTAACTAACTTTGCGTAGTTGGAAAATAATAATTAAAACAGTAAATAAAGATGAAAAAAGTAGTATTAATTCGCCACGGAGAAAGCGTTTGGAACAAAGAGAACCGCTTTACAGGATGGACAAACGTTGACTTGTCGGAGCAAGGAGTACAAGAAGCTATAAAAGCCGGAAAACTATTGAAAGAAGAAGGTTTCAAATTTACACTAGCTTATACTTCTTATCTGAAAAGAGCTGTTAAAACGTTGAATAATATCCTTGACCAAATGGACTTGGATTGGATTCCTGTTGAAAAAACATGGCGTTTGAACGAAAAACATTACGGTATGCTTCAAGGCTTGAACAAAGCTGAAACTGCTGAAAAATACGGCGACGAGCAAGTACTTGTTTGGAGACGTAGCTACGATGTTCCACCTGCTGCACTAGAGCCAACAGACCCTCGTTCAGCTTCTCAAGATCCTCGTTACGCAGACGTACCTAAAGCATATATCCCTGAAACAGAAGCATTGAAAGAAACAGTAGATCGTATCCTTCCATACTGGCAAGAAGTTATCTACCCATCATTGATGTGTCACGATGAAATTATCGTTGCAGCACATGGAAACAGCTTACGTGGTATCATCAAATATCTGAAAGGAATTTCAGACGCAGACATCGTAAGTTTGAATCTGCCTACAGCTGTACCTTACGTTTTTGAATTCGACAATGACTTGAACCTTGTGAAAGACTATTTCCTTGGCGATCCGGAAGAAATTAAAAAACTGATGGATGCGGTTGCTAATCAGGGAAAAAAGAAATAAGATAAACAACTCAGCCTTCATACAGGCGTGGAAGTTTTATAATAACTAGTCTGACTAGCTGAAAAATAAAAAGAGACTAAACCAACACTTTGGTTTGGTCTCTTTAGTTTTAACACTATAGAGTGAAAATAATTTATTTCTGTACCCAATTTTTTATACTTTTGGTGTTCAATCCTAAAATTAAATGTTACGCAAAAAACTTTATAACAGATTCCTTGTCTGGAAGACCCAAAATGTAAAAGAGAAACAGATGGTCTTGTTCGTAAGTTTCCTGATCGGAATATTTACAGCATTAGCAGCTTTTATCCTTAAAAGTGCAATTCACTTTATACAACATCTTCTTACTTCTCCTTTCCTCACAGAAGGTGCTAACTATATGTACCTCATATATCCTATAGTTGGTATTTTAATCGCCGGAATGTTTGTTCGCTACATTGTGAGAGATGATATCAGCCACGGTGTTACAAAAATATTGTATGCTATATCTCAGCGTAAAAGCTTTATAAAGCTCCATAACGTATATACCTCCATTGTGGCCAGTTCTATTACAATTGGTTTTGGGGGATCGGTTGGAGCGGAAGCACCTATTGTACTTACAGGATCGGCTATCGGGTCTAATCTGGGACGTTTCTTTAAGGTAGAACAGAAATACCTGATGCTGCTGATCGGATGTGGTGCTGCGGGCGCTATTGCGGGTATCTTTAAAGCACCTATTGCGGGATTGGTTTTTGTGGTGGAAGTATTGATGCTCGACCTGACAACGTTTACTGTTCTTCCGTTGTTGGTAACATCTGTAACGGCAGCTACCATTTCATATCTGACGATGGGGACTTCGGCAATGTTTAATTATGCCTATACAGAGCCTTTTACCCTCGAACGTATTCCTTATGTTATTTTGCTGGGGATTTTTTGCGGATTGGTTTCTCTCTATTTTACCCGTGCTATGGGGTGGACAGAAGGAATATTTCGCAAGATGTCATACTGGCAAAAGTTTGCATTTGGTGCAAGCATATTGAGTATATTAATATTTTTGATGCCTCCTCTTTACGGAGAAGGTTATGATACAATAGAGGCATTGATCAGTGGAACAAAGAACTACACCGGTCTGTTGGACAATAGTGTTTTCTTTGAATTTAAAGATACGCGTTGGACTATCGTCTTATTTCTTGCGGGTGTTCTGCTGATGAAGGTATTTGCGACCAGTGCAACCAACGGTGCAGGAGGAACAGGGGGGATATTTGCTCCATCCTTATTCTTGGGTTGTATTGCCGGATTTGTATTTTCTTTTACTATAAATCACTCACGACTAACAGGTTTTGCTCCGTTATTGCCGGAAGAAAATTTCGCATTAATGGGAATGGCAGGTGTAATGGCAGGTGTAATGCATGCACCTTTGACGGGAACATTCCTGATTGCAGAGCTGACGGGTGGATATGAACTATTACTGCCTCTGATGATTGTTTCTATCTGTTCTTACGTCGTGATCAAGTTTTTTGAGCCACATAGTATCTATTCGATGCGTCTGGCAAAGAAAGGGGAGCTTATAACTCATCATAAGGATAAAGCCGTACTTACACTGATGAATATTGAGAAACTGATAGAATCTAATTTTCAGACTGTGAGCCCTGATATGTATTTGGGCGATATGGTGAGAGTTATATCACAATCATCTCGCAATGTCTTTCCTGTTTTAGATGAGCAAAAGAGATTCCTGGGTATTGTTCTTATGGATAATATCCGAAATATTATGTTTCGCCCCGAATTATACAACCGTTTCAAGGTATCACGCTTTATGACATCACCTCCGGCTATTGTGGTTGTAGGTATGACTATGGAATCTATAATGAAGAGCTTTGACGAAACTAAGGCTTGGAACTTACCAGTGGTAGACCAGAATGATGTATATCTGGGATTTATCTCCAAATCGAACATTTTGGATGTATACAGAGGGGTATTAGCAGAAAACTTTGTGGAAGAATGACACTGCTTTTTCCTAAATAATATTTATAAATACACAAAGTTTGCTAGAGTTTTATATCTTTGCTTTTTAGAGTAAAACTTAAACAATTAGGTATTTATGAGACTGTTTATAGGTATTCTGTCGGCTGTAATTATTCTTACAGGTGCTACTTTAACTGTTTTGGCTCTCTGGGGAATTAAACCCATCGAGTGGGGCATTATCTGGCGTTCGGGGGCAACAATCGCTATAGCTTGTATTACATTTTTGGTTATGTGGCTTGTTAAGGCATTGTTTTTCAAGAAAGATCCTTTTAATATAGATAGGAATAACAGAAAAAATCAATACTGATAATATCTATATCAAAATAAACGAAGCGTAGAGATTGTTTGATTTATCAATCTTTACGCTTTTGCACTTTTAAGAATAGCGTTTTATCCTTAAATTTGCATTAAACAATCAAAAATAAATGGATAAGAAAGATTTACGTATCGTTTTCATGGGGACACCGGATTTTGCAGTAGAAAGTCTGAAAAAACTCGTTGAAAACGGATATAATATAGTGGGGGTGATAACCATGCCCGACAAACCAAGCGGCAGAGGATACAAAATACAGTATTCTGCCGTAAAGAAATATGCGTTGGAACAGAATCTACCTCTACTACAACCCGAAAAGCTGAAAGATGAAAATTTCCTCAGTGAACTAAAGGCGTTGGAAGCGGATTTACAGATAGTAGTTGCATTTCGCATGTTACCCGAAGTGGTATGGGATATGCCCAGATTGGGAACATTCAATCTTCATGGCTCGCTACTACCGCAATATCGTGGTGCGGCACCGATCAATTGGTCTATAATAAACGGGGATAAAGAAACAGGTGCAACCACCTTTTTCCTTACTCATGAGATAGACACAGGTAAGATAATTCTACAGGAAAAGATCAAGATAGGAGAAAATGACAATGCAGGTAAAATTCACGATGAATTGATGATTGTCGGAGCCGGGCTCGTACAAAAAACAGTTGATATGATCTTGGAGGGTAGTGTAGATGCTGTAGATCAGAAGCAGTTCTTTTCGGATGAAAAAGACTTGAAACATGCGCCCAAAATATTCAAAGAAACGTGCCGCATCGACTGGAATAAATCGGCGGGAGAAATACATAACTTAATTCGAGGCATGTCACCTTATCCTACAGCATGGACAGAACTTATTAGTGAGGGAAAAGAACCTCAAATGGTAAAAATATATCGTTCAGAGATTGTGACTTCTGCAAATACAGTTGTGCCGGGAACTATTCTGACTGATAATAAAACATACTTGCATATTGCATGCGCCGATGGTCTTATCAGCGTGGAAGAAATTCAGTTTGCAGGAAAAAAAGCGATGAATATAGATGAAGTATTGAGAGGATATAAAATAGAAGAAGGAGCTTATTTTAAATAATTTAGTTTTTCTGAATTTATCTTATTATATATAAACTCCGGAGTATAAAAACCAAAAAGTAACACAGATACAATAAATAAAAAAGTGTCACCTTTGTTACTTTTTAACAATAGTTCTTTAACCACAGATTCACATAAAGTTGAATCTGAAAGAGGCAAAGAAAAAGTAACAATAAAAAGGGATAACAAACCTGTTACTTTTGTCACCTTTTAAGAAAATAAAATAACGACAGATGCAGAAAGTTATAAAGTCTACAGACCTGAATAAAGATTTGTCTGATATCCTAAGCCGATTGTCTTTCGACAAATTGTTTTTGCTAACGGACGAAAATACCGAAAGGTTGTGTTATCCTCTGGTTAAAGATAATGCACAGATTGCAAAAGCCGGGAAAATCATAATAAAGGCCGGAGACGACAACAAAAATATAGAAACATTGTCTTCGATATGGAAGTATCTTTCAGAAAATGGAGCTACCCGACACTCTTTGCTCATCAATCTCGGAGGTGGAATGCTAACAGATATCGGAGGGTTTGCTGCGGCCAGTTTCAAACGAGGCATTAAGTGTATCAATATACCCACTACCCTACTCGGTGCTGTTGATGCTGCCGTAGGCGGGAAAACAGGGATAAACTTCAACGGATTGAAGAACGAAATAGGAGCTTTCGCTCCTGCCGAAACAGTGCTGATTGATTCAGCTTTCTTCAAAAGCCTCGATCATCAGAATTTCTTGTCGGGCTATGCAGAGATGATAAAGCATGGATTGATAGACAGTGATAAAGAGTGGCTGGCAACTATGTCGTTTGACACCGAGGAAATTGACTATGAGAAGTTGAAACAGTTGGTTGTAGACTCTGTTGGGGTGAAAGAGCGCATCGTAGAAATTGATCCTTTCGAAAAGGGAATACGCAAAGCTCTCAATCTGGGACATACCATCGGGCACGCTTTCGAAAGTATGTCTTACGAACTAAACAAACCTGTTCAACACGGCTATGCTGTTGCATGGGGTATCATTTGCGAGTTGTATCTTTCTCATCGATTCTGTGGCTTTCCGAAAGAGAAAATGTATAAGACCATTTATTTTATCAAAGACAATTATCATGGTTTCTACTTCGATTGCGACCATTACGAACGGCTCTATGAATATATGAAGCATGATAAGAAAAATGAATCGGATACAGTAAACTTTACTTTCCTTTCGGATGTGGGTAAGATAGAAATCAATCAAACGGCGAGCAAAGAGGACATCTTCGATGCCATCGATTTCCTTCGCGAGAGTGTAGGGTTATAATAAATCCCCAAGGAAAATATATTCCCTGAGGAGTTATAAAAAAATAGTGTCTGATATGAAGAGTTGTTATCTTCCAAATCGGGAAGTATCCACCTCATCTACTTTCGGCTTTTTGTAATTACCGAACCGATAAGTAAATGATAGTTTAAATACCGGAGCATTGGGATGTAGCTTCATCGTACTATACTGTGTCATATAATCGATCTTTGTTGTTGCACCGTTGCTTTTAAATATATCCTGAACCTGTGCCATGAGTTCGGCTTTGTTGTTTAAGAATGTCCATTTGGCACCGGCTGTTATATCCCACATGCGCTTGATATCATATATCCCTTGGAGAGCTCCATGCATATAAAACCCTGAAACATCGAGCTTAATATTGGGTTTGGAAGATATATTAAATGTATTACGCAGCTGTGCTACAAAGGAATACATACTTCTCTTGTAAGGAACATCATAGAACTCATCGTCTTTCTCTTCTTGTCTGAAGAGGTTGATCGTTGCTTTGGTATCCCATACCCTGTCTATTGCAAAAGGTACAACGAGATATATTCCAAACTGCTTTTCGTAATCGACATTTACCATCTGGAATATATTCTCCAGACTACTCTGAGACTGGTATGGCAATTGTATGAATCTATCAGGAGTGTACTCATAATAAGCCCCAAGAACATATTTCTGCTTGTAGATCACATTCAGTTGTGTTCTGTACTCTCTTGAGAATTTAAGTTCAGGATTACCCTCTGCCGATGAGTAGGCGTTGATCTTAAAACGATCGGTGCTTAATGCCCAATATGGAGGATAGTTGATATCAGAAGAAAATGACAGTTGATACATTAACTGCGGGCTATGAGTATAACTAAGGTTTGCATTTACAAATGGTTGGAAATCATCCCACAATGTTTTCTTCTGGCCCATAATGTTTATCGCCGCACGAAAATAGTTACCGGATATTGAAGCCTGGGCAGATAGCTTTTCACCAAACTTCTTAGAGAATCCGGCAAATAAAGATGCATTGTACTCCTTCTGTTTAGTATCATTTATTGAATCTACAACGGTGTTATCAGGGTTCTTATAATAGTCATAACTATTGTTGTTTTTGGAAAATGAGAAATTGCCTCCATAATTAAAATCCCAGCCACTTTTGGTTGACACTGTATGATTTGCAAATAACAGAATCTTGTTTACACGCTGCGCCGTCTTGGTTTTAAAAGTAGTTTTTAATATCTGACCATCTTCATAATCGTAATATTTAGTTGTTGAAGGATCGTTATAGAAAGTATAATCAGCGCCTATATTTAGCTTCTTATGAGAGTTGTATTCCGCTTTTAGATTATGAAGATAATCATTCCCGACTACATCGTCTTTCGAATCTATGCTTGTATATGGATTACCATCTTTTAGATATTTTGTTTGCGAAGTATGGCTTGCATCATATTTGTCAAGGTTACCGGTATATACTATTTTTATTTTATCCTCATTTTTCAGATTGAAACTAAGTCCAAGCCGGGTATTCAAACTTTCGGGATTGGGCATAGAATAGTTTTTCTGGGAAATATCATATGTATGCCCATCAAACTGGTGTATTGCAAACATATCGCTGGTAGACCAGTTCTTAGCCTTATCTGCACCAATAGAGAAATCAATATTATATGAAGGTTTGGTATATAACAAACTTCCTCTTACACCAAATCCCGCATAGTGTGCTTGCTTATACTCTGCACTTGCCTCTCCTTGCAAAGTTGGTAAGTCGGGATTCTGATCTTTGAGTACAATATTTATAGCGGCACCTCTTACATTGTATTGAGGTGGTGCACTATACATGATTTCAATATTGGATATACGGGATGCCGGCATTGATTTGAGCATGCTTATTATTTGCTCTTTACTCATGCTGGTGAGTTGCCCATTGATCAGAATCGTATAGGCTGATGTTCCGATCAGGCTGAGATCGTCACCAACTCCGGTAATGCTTGGCACATTCTGCAAAGCTTCGAATGCATTTGAAACCACCTTATTCTTGATTAGTAAAGGAGCATCATAAATTAGTTTTCCCGCTTCCGATTTTACGATAGGACGCTCTCCGCTTACCACTATCTCAGTCAGTTCTTTATTTAACGAAAGAAGGGCGTATGGCGGAATTTCTATGTCAGTATCCTGTATCTTAATAGGATGTTCCTCCTTTTCGTATGTCATGTGTTGCAGGGTGAGTGTATACTCTCCATTAGGAATACCTTTGAATTCAAACGAACCTTGTGTATCTGTAATCGTTGTTTTCAGCCAAAGGCTATCCTTTGAATTTCTCATAATGCATGTTACAGCTTCTACCGTTTGGTTCGATTCATTCATTATTGTGCCTTTCAGCATATATCCCTGCGCATTGGTTACAACGGCAATACTTAGTAAGAGTGATAGTAAAAATGGCTTCATAGTTTTATTATATTCGTTTTGTATAGCAAAAGTAGATAACAGCAAGCTTATGATGTGTTTCCGTTTTACTACTTAGTGTTACCAAGTGTTATCAAGAGTATTTGAGAATGAGTTTTTATTATCTATCTTTGATTTACAGTCTATTTTTACGTAAACATATTAACATTACTAAAAAATAGTAAATCCATACAATAAAAAATTAACTACATGCAAAATTCATTCAAAAATAGAGTTGCTAAATTCTGGAGTTCTTTTTCGGAAGAAGAAAGTCAGATAAGAGAAATGATGAATAATAAAGTTGAGGGAGAAACTCTACTAAACTTTGTCGACAGCATATTACAAATCGCTTTCCATAAAATCTACTTCGAAATGGGGATAAACAATGAGGGAAAGTATGAATTAATATTAACTCCTGAAGGAAATCGCTCTCGCCTGATACAATTACACTACTGGCTACAACATGCTCCACAAGAACTGTGGGAGAAATGGAATTTCTATTCATCCAAACCGGCACATGCTAAAGCTGGTTCTACACTTACAATGTATGGCATAGAAATCGGAGAAAATGATATTGAAATCTATCCCGAAATTGAGAACGAAAGACCCAAAGTGAATATTGAAATATATTCATCCAAACTGATGGATCTTGACGAAGACCAACGTTACTCTATGCTCTTTATATATTTAGATCAGTTCATAGGAGAGTTGTATACAATGGAATATATTGGCTCTATTGTTTTTGTGAACGAAAATAGCAAAAAGCAAACTGTAAAAATAACAGATTTAAGATCTTTTATAAACAAAACAATAGAAGAAAACAATTGGCCTAAATTTGATAATCCAACCGAAATATATACCGGATATCGTATAGAACCAAAAGAAAATAGTGATTGGACTTTGCGAGAAGATATTTTTTCGGGATACACCTCTTGCTCTTCCATCCTCAATGATTTCTATGGGAAAAAGACCGCTCGTTTTAATGAAGCAAAGCAAGACGGAGTCATATTTGGTTTCACATTCTTTGAAAATATAAATGTGCCTGGCGAAGACATAATAAATTTCAGAGGAGAGATAGAAGACAAGATCGTTGAAGAAACTGTACCCTATGGTATTGCCAATACGATAGGAGGCGCTACAGGCTTTCATTTTTCGTATATCGACTTCATTATATATGACTATCCTGCATTCATAAATATAGTAAAGAGAATTTTATCCACATACAATTTTGAAGAGTTCGGCTATTCAGACTTTTCTATAGAATCAAAACCTATTTTATTCAATTAAATTGTTAGGATAACTCCGGATAAAAGCTTAAAGAATTTAGACATGACTTCTTTTTTATTGATTTTCAATACAAAAAATCAATAAATTACGGCATTAAGATTATTTTTATTCTGCTATTTAAAACAAAATCACTACTTTTGCCGTTCAAAAGAGAATGTATTATTCGAGTACACTACGTTTAGTATGCTTGAATATAACACAAGCCTTGATTTAATTGTATGCAGAAAAATTTAGTTATTGTTGAGTCTCCGGCGAAAGCCAAAACTATCGAGAAATTTTTAGGGAAAGATTTTAAAGTTATGTCTAGTTACGGACATATTAGAGACCTAAAGAAAAAAGATTTAGGCATAGACCTGGAGAACAATTATACTCCCATATATGAGATACCTTCCGACAAAAAGAAAGTTGTCGATGAACTGAAAAAAGCGGCGAAAGAGGCAGACCTTGTATGGCTTGCTTCCGATGAAGACCGTGAGGGAGAAGCTATATCATGGCATCTGTATAAGACATTAAAGCTTGAAGAGAATAAAACAAAAAGAATTGCTTTCCACGAAATTACGAAAGATGCAATTCTGAATGCTATAGAAAATCCTCGAACAATAGACATCAATCTCGTAGATGCACAACAAGCGCGTCGCGTCCTTGACCGCATTGTAGGGTTCGAATTGTCGCCCGTACTATGGCGCAAAGTGAAGCCGGCACTATCAGCTGGACGTGTTCAGTCGGTAGCTGTAAGATTGATTGTTGAACGTGAAAGAGAAATACAACAATTCAAATCGGAAGCATCTTATCGAGTGATTGCCATTTTCACAAAAGAAGACAATGGCTCTCAGTACGAAATAAAGACAGAACTCAGCAAGCGACTTAAAACCAAGCAAGAAGCTCTAAACCTTCTTGAAAAACTTAAAGAAGCAAGCTTCAAAGTTGAAGATGTAGAGACAAGACCGATGAAAAAATCTCCGGCGGCACCCTTTACGACTTCAACCTTGCAACAGGAAGCATCTCGTAAACTAGGCTTCCCTGTTTCGCTGACAATGATGGTTGCTCAGAAATTATACGAGTCGGGGAAAATAACTTATATGCGTACCGATTCGGTTAATTTGTCGAGCTTGGCAATTAACACGACCAAAAATGAAATTGAAGCTGAATATGGTAAGCAATATTCAAAAGTTCGCCATTTCTCAACAAAATCTAAAGGAGCACAAGAGGCACATGAGGCCATCCGTCCTACATATATAAATGAACACTCAATATCGGGTACTGCACAAGAGAAGAAGCTATACGAACTGATATGGAAGAGGACTATTGCATCTCAAATGGCTGATGCAGAATTGGAGAAAACCACTGTAACGGTAAGTATCTCTAATGAGAAAGATATGAAATTCTCAGCAGTTGGAGAGGTTATTAAATTTGACGGGTTCTTGCATGTATATCTTGAAGGTACTGATGAAGAAATTATAGATAATGAAACAAGCCTGCTTCCTCCTGTAAAAGTTCAGGATGCACTACAAATGAAAGAGGCGACAGCCACAGAACGATTTACACAACGTCCTAGTCGCTATAGTGAAGCATCTCTTGTTCGTAAGCTGGAAGAGCTTGGTATAGGTCGTCCGTCTACTTATGCACCAACTATCTCTACGATACAGAACCGTGAGTATGTAGAGAAGTCGAATATAGAAGGAACAGAACGTCAGTATAATATCTTAGCCCTCAAAAAAGAAAAAATATCGGATACACAGAAAACTGAAATCACAGGTACAGACAAGGGCAAGCTTATCCCTACTGATACAGGAGTGGTTGTAAATGATTTCCTTATCGAATATTTTCCGGGGATATTAGACTATAATTTTACTGCCAATATAGAAAAAGAATTTGACCAGATCGCCGAAGGTGAAGAAAACTGGACAAAACTTATAGATAAATTTTACAAAGTATTTCATCCTATTGTAGAATCTGCAACAAATACTCAAACAGATCATAAAGTAGGAGAACGTATACTGGGTGTTGATCCGAAATCGGGACGTCAGGTATCTGTAAAGATCGGACGCTTCGGGCCAATGGTACAAATTGGTGTTCAGGAAGAAGAAGAAAAACCTCAGTTTGCCGGATTACAAAAAACACAATCTATCACAACTATTACACTAGAAGAAGCTTTGAAATTATTCGAGCTACCTCGTTCGGTTGGTGAGTTTGAAGGTAAAGATGTTAGTGTTGGTACAGGAAGATTTGGCCCGTATATAAAACATAACGGAAAGTTTATATCTTTGCCTAAAGGATATGATCCTTACAGTGTTGATTTAGATAGTGCGATTTCTTTAATTGAAGATAAACGCCAAAAAGACGCTGAAAAGATAATAAAGACTTTTACTGAGGACGCAGATTTACAAATATTAAATGGCCGATACGGTCCATATATTGCGTATCAAAAAACAAACTATAAAATTCCGAAAGGTGTAGTGCCTGCTGATTTAGATTTTGATGCAGCAATGAAAATAGTGAAGGCAACCGGAGAGAAACCTGCTACTAAAACAAAAGCAAAATCGAAGAAGAAGTAGCATTTTTTCCTTGAAAAATTATTATATTCAGCTGAATGAATAGATTTTTGGAAAAAATATTTGGATACAGGGGATTAAAGATTTTAATACCTTTGTTGGATTTAGCCATCGTATATGGTTCGATAATTTGGTCTTTCTACATTTTTAAAGATAGCCTTGACAACTTCTCCGAAAACTGGTTTTCGTTTGTTGCTATCTGGCCGTATATTGGTATTTGCTATCTAATCTTAAGCCATATATTTGAATTAGATAAACCAAAAGATTTTTCTTTTTTGGGTATAGGGTACACCGTATTTCTGGTTATAGTCTCTCTACTGTTTTGCACAATGGCTATAAGCTTCTTGGCCAGAGAATTTGCATTCCCCCGAAGTATTCTTCTTACTGCCTATGCCATGCAGATTGCAGCAATCACGTTCTGGCACTTTTTTGCCAATAGAATGCACTTTCGCCTGAATAAGGGAAAATCGGTACTCGTTATTGGCTATGAGAAGTCTCAACCTCTAGCATACAAATTATTGGAGGCAAAAGGAATATGGTCTAACTTGAAACATGTTTGCTCACCTGATCATCTTAATTTATATAACTATATCAACGAATGCGATATAACGTTCATTACCGAAGATGTTTCCGAAGAGCAGAAACAACATATTATCTTATATTGCATAGAGCGTAACCGTACGGTATTATACCAGCCTAAAAATTCGGAGATACTCCAATTTAATGCAAATTTCCTGCAAATAGACGATTCGCCGGTTTTAGATGTGAGAGAGTTAGGACTGGGACAAAGTAATGAGCTTTTTAAACGACTAACGGATGTATTCTTAGGAATTTTGGGGCTGATTGTTTTATCTATTCCATTCATATTTGTCTATTTGGCTTTAAAAATAGGCGGAGGATCGGCATTTTATGCACAAGAACGCATAACGCGTGACAACAAAGTTTTCAAGATATATAAATTTCGGACAATGGTCGAAAATGCAGAAGCTGCCTCAGGTCCTGTATTAGCTCAAGATGTTGACTGCCGGATAACTAAACTCGGACACTTCCTACGTGCTACCAGATTGGACGAAATACCTCAGATTTACAATATACTGATAGGCGATATGAGCATAGTAGGGCCACGTCCTGAACGACCATTCTTTGTAGAACAGTTCTGTGCCGAGATGCCTGAATATAAATTGCGTCATAGGGTTAAAGCCGGTCTTACAGGTTTGGCACAAGTGCAAGGTAAATATAATACATCGGTAAGGGATAAACTAAAATATGATCTGCTGTATATCAACGGCTATTCGTATGCCTTAGACATCAAACTGATCATGCAAACACTGAATATACTCCTTAGAAAAAGCAGTACCGAAGGTGTAAAATCGGTCAGTGAGATTGAAAAGGAAGTTGAAGAATTGACTCGCCGTTAATTTATATGTCCGGAGAGTAAAACCAATTAATAAAATAAGAATTTATAAACCATATTGACTTATGAATAATTTTCAAGATTTGGTAACAAATCGTCGGAGTATTCGTAAATTTACAGATGAACCATTGAAACCTCAGCAAGTAGAGACTATTCTCAAGGCGGGGCTAAAGTCGCCTTCATCAAAGAGTAAAAATCCTTGGCAGTTTCTATTAGTAGAAGATAAAGAAATGCTAAAGAAGCTGTCGCTATGCAAAAAGTCGGGGAGTAAACCGATAGAAGGTTGTGCTTTAGCTATTATAGTTATGGCAGATCCATTAACAAGCGACGTGTGGATAGAAGATGCGTCTATTGCTTCCATCATGATGCAGCTACAAGCGGAAGATTTGGGATTGGGAAGTTGTTGGATACAAATCAGAGAGCGATATACAGAAGAAGAGGAAGCTTCTAATGACTATATCAAGAGCTTATTTAATATACCGATACAGCTGCAGGTGCTTTCTGTTATAGTATTTGGGAATAAAGCGCAAGAGCGTTCTCCTATCGACGAAGAAAAGTTACAATGGGAGAAAGTGCATATCGGAAATTTTAATATAAATCAAATAATAGAATAGCTACTTATGGCCACTAATAGCAAGTCAAACGACCGTTTGTCGTATGGGATAACCATACTTATCTTCGGTATTTTATTTATGCTGGACAAGTTAGACGTATTAAGTAAAATACCTTATGCAGACAGACTAATAGGAGTAGGTTCTTTTTTGCTTATAGCAGGGATTGTGTTCTTATTCACTCAGCCTAAGAGAGTTTTAGGTTGGATATTCCTAGGTATAGGAGTACTGCTTAATGCTGATACGTTCTTTGGTTGGATGCATAATTATTCTAATCTTATTGTTCCGGGGTTATTGATCGTTGCCGGAGTGGCAATGGTATTGAGTGCCAAAAAGAAGAACTAATGAAAGTAGTATTGATAGGAGCAGGAAATGTTGCAACACAATTTGCAAAAGAGCTGTACAGCAAATCTTTTGATATTGTACAAGTCTATAGCCGAACATTAGCTTCTGCCTCCGCTTTGGCCAAGGAAGTGGATGCTGCGCCTATTACAGATATATCATTAGCTGTCTGCGATGCTGACTTATATATATTTTCGGTAAAAGATTCTGTTTTAGACGAATTGATTGCTAGTCTTCCGTCAAATAATGGCTTATGGGCACATACAGCCGGTAGTATGTCTATAAATGTCTTTAAAGGATATACTTCTCGATATGGAGTACTGTATCCGTTTCAAACATTTAGTAAAGATAGAAAAGTTGCCTGGGCGGACATTCCAATATTTCTGGAGGCTTCGGATAATCAAGCATTGGAAAAACTAAAAAGCATAGCATCTCAGTTGTCAACCCAAATATTAGAATTATCAACAGAAGAGCGAAAGTATCTTCACCTTACAGGAGTATTTGCTTGCAACTTTACGAATCATATGTACACTTTATCTAAACGGGTTTTGGCTAAAGTAAACTTGCCGTTCGATATTGCCTTACCGTTGATTGACGAAACTGCCTTGAAAGTACATTCTTTATCTCCCGAAGAAGCCCAAACAGGTCCGGCTGTACGCTTCGATGAAAATGTGATGGAGAAGCATTTGTCGCTAATTGATGATGACGAAATAAAACAAATTTATAAACTGATGAGTGAAAGTATTCATCGGTTTGGTAAAAAAGACATATAATGAGTACAATAAATTACGATTTGAAGAAAATAAAAGCATTTATATTTGATGTTGATGGTGTTTTATCTCCCGATTCAATACCTTTGTCTTCAGATGGGTCACCGGTAAGGATGGTAAATATAAAAGATGGATATGCTATCAACCTTGCAGTAAAAGCCGGCTATAGTGTGGCCATTATCACAGGAGCAGATACAGATAATATTCGTCTTCGCTTCAACAGGTTGGGGGTTAATGATATTTACCTCAAATCGAGGGTTAAGATAAATGACCTCAACGACTATATGGAAAAAACAGGCTATAAAGCCGAAGAGATCATATATGCAGGCGACGACTTGCCAGACTATCAGGTAATGCAGGCTGTAGGGTTGGCTGTTGCCCCGGCAAATGCTGCACCTGAGATAAAAAGTGTAGCCCAATATATTTCGCATAAAAATGGCGGAGATGGTGTTGCCCGTGATGTCATAGAGCAAGTGATGAAAGCACAAGGCAAATGGATGACACCCGAAATGCTAAGTTCGACAGCCGTATTCTAAAAACATAAAAAATAAAAATGCATAAATCAGGATTTGTAAATATAGTAGGCAACCCCAATGTAGGTAAATCAACGTTGATGAACCTGTTGGTCGGTGAAAAAGTATCAATTATTACTTCTAAAGCTCAGACCACTCGTCATCGTATTTTAGGAATAGTGAATACCGATGAATATCAGATTGTTTATTCTGATACTCCGGGTGTTTTGCGTCCCAATTACAAGTTGCAGGAGTCGATGCTTAACTTCTCGGAATCTGCATTAAGTGATGCTGATGTCTTACTATATATGACTGATGTTGTCGAAAAAATAGACAAAAACGAAGAGTTTCTAAAGAAAGTACAAGGTGTAGAAGCGCCTGTTTTGCTTTTGATTAATAAAATAGATCAAACAAATCAGAAAGAATTGGAAGACTTGGTCTTGCGGTGGAAAGAACTACTTCCCAATGCGGAAATATATCCGATTTCGGCATTGAACAAGTTTAACGCAGATGTGGTCAAGAAACGGATTATAGACCTTATTCCCGAATCACCACCTTATTTTGAGAAAGATGCATTAACCGATCGCCCTGCCCGATTCTTTGTAACAGAGATTATTCGTGAGAAAATTCTTCTTTATTACCAAAAGGAAATTCCATATTCGGTAGAAGTCGTTGTTGAAGAGTTTAAAGAAGAAAAAGATATAATAAATATAAGAGCTCTTATCATTGTAGAGCGTGACACACAAAAAGGAATTGTTATCGGACATCAAGGTGCAGCCTTGAAGAAACTCGGTACAATGGCACGGAAAGATATTGAGCGTTTTTTTGATAAAAAAGTATTCTTGCAAATATTCGTCAAGGTAGAAAAAGATTGGCGAAGCAGAGATAACATACTTCGCCAATTCGGATATCGTTTAGATTGATATATTATTTTTCCTCTATCGTAAATCCTACAGTTTTCAGGTCATTCCAATAATTTGGATATGACTTGGTAACTACATTCGGATGAGCCATATTGATATGCCCCATTTTTATTGCAGCCGGAGCAAAAGCCATCGCCATGCGATGATCTTCGTATGTACGGATAACAGCTTCTGTTTCTGGCTCACATCTTTCACCATTCCATTCGAGAATACTGTTTTGACTGTCATAAATAAGATATCCCAGCTTTTTCATTTCAGCTTTTAATGCTTCTATGCGGTCTGTTTCTTTTATCTTTAGGCTTTGTAATCCTGTAAACATAAAAGGAATATTCATCATACAACAAGTTACAACAAAGGTTTGTGCCAAATCGGGCTCATTCACAAAATTATGGAACATCTTCTTTGTTATTCTATCCGACTTAGTCAATATAACGCCGTTTTCAGTGAATTCGGTATTAACACCTAAATCCAAAAACAGCTCGGATACTTTAGAGTCGCCTTGCATACTTTCTTTGAACAATCCTTTCAGTTCTATATGCGCATTGTCTGTTAACGCAGCCATTTCGTACCAATATGAAGCAGCAGACCAATCAGACTCTACTACATAATGAGTCGGTCTGTATTCTTGTGGATGGATACGGATTATTTTATCTTCCCAGTGTGCTTTTACGCCAAACTGAGACATCATTCCCAATGTCATTTTTATATACGGGATGGATATAATATCTCCTTCTAAATGGATTGTCAACCCTTTACTCATTGTAGGGGCAATCATCAGAAGTGCTGATATAAACTGAGAACTGACATCTCCCGACAAATATATGTCACCACCATCCAGTGCCGTACCCTTTATCTTTAGGGGAGGATATCCAATATTCGCAATATATGAAATGCGGGCTCCCAATGAAGTAAGAGCTTCTACTAGAATATTAATAGGACGTTCCTGCATACGTTCTGTACCTGTTATTATCCATTCTCCGGGTGTTATAGCTAACAATCCTGTAAGGAAACGCATAGATGTACCGGCAGCCTTTACATCAATCAGGCTGCTGCCTGAACGGAAGGCTTCTATCATAACTTGCGTATCATCACAGTCGGAAAGATTTTCCAGAGTTGAAGCATTTAAACTTAGACCGTTCAGAATAAGAGCTCTGTTGCTTATGCTTTTAGATGCAGGCAGTGCTATTGTTGAATTTATGGCCTTTGGAGCCACTATTTTATATTGCATGATATAATTATTTATCTATACGAAATTAAAGTAAAAACCCATAAAGATCAAATTTTTAAACATGGATTAAGCATTTTCTACGAATAAAAATATTTTGATTTTTATGAGCTTTTACAATCTATATATTTTATCACAATGTTATCATCCTGTGTTTCGCATTCCGGCGGCAATACCCGATATTGTGATCATCAGTGCCAGTTCCAGTTCGGGAGAATGCTCACTGTCTTGTCTCGAACGATGAAGCAATTCTACCTGCAACAGATTCAACGGATTGGTATATATATTTCGCATTGCAATATTCTCTGCTATATCGGGTAGGCTCTCCATCAAGTATTCATCCTGAGATATTCTCAATGTAGATTTTATTGCACCCTCTAACTGCGCCCTAAGCCTTTTCCCTAAATCTTGCAACCTGTCTTCCACTAACCTTTCGTCATAATATGCCGATATACGAGGGTCTGCTTTGGCAAATACCATTTCCAACATATTAATCCTTGTTCCGAAGAAAGGCCAATCTTTGTACATGGTTTTTAATATCTCTACATTCCCTTCATCTATAACTTGCTGAAGGGCCTCTCCCGCTCCAAGCCATGCCGGAAGCATTAACCTGTTTTGTGTCCATCCAAATATCCAAGGAATGGCACGCAAACTTTCAACGCCACCATTGGGACGACGTTTCGCCGGTCGCGAACCTAATGGCAAACGAGCAAGCTCGGCCTCAGGGGTTGCCTGATAAAAATACGGAATAAAGTCAGGATTCCTGTGTACAGTATCTTGATATATAGTACAAGAAATATCCGACATCTTATTCATAAGGTCTCTCCACTCCTGTTTTGGTGCAGGTGGCGGAAGTAAGTTGGCTTCTAAGATTGCATCAGTATATAAAGCCAGCGTTTTTATAGCCAGATCGGGTATACCTAATTTGAAGCGGATCATTTCGCCCTGTTCTGTTACACGCAAACCGCCTTTTAATGAGCCCGGAGGCTGAGAGAAAAGAGCAACTTTGGCAGGTCCTCCTCCACGTCCGACAGTACCACCACGTCCATGGAATAAGGTCAAGCATACTCCCGCTTCTTGACAGCTTTTGATCAAAGCTTCTTGTGCACTGTATTGTGCCCATCCGGCAGCAATAGATCCTGCGTCTTTGGCTGAGTCAGAGTAACCGATCATTATCATTTGTTTGCTCTTGATAACACCTCTGTACCAACTAATATTAAACAATTGCTGCATAATACCATTGGCATTATTGAGGTCATTCAGTGTTTCAAACAATGGTGTTACGGGTAATATATAAGGACACTCAGCTTCTTTCAACAACAAATAAACCGCCAATATATCGGACGGAGTACGTGTCATCGATATAATGTAGGTAGGTATTACCCCTTCAGGAGTTTCTGCTATAACTTTGCATGTTTGCAGCACTTCTTTCGTTTGAGGACTTGGCTCCCAATTTTTTGGAACCAAAGGACGTTTAGAGTTTAGCTCTCTGATAAGAAAAGCTTGCTTCTCATCTTCCGACCATGTTTCATAATCTCCTAATCCTAAATAACGGGTAATCTCTGAGATTGTCTCAGTATGAATTGTACTTTCCTGACGAACATCTATTTGTACAAGAGTAAGCCCGAAGCATTTAACCCTGCGCATGGTATCCAATAGCTTATCATCGGCTATAATATCCATCTTGCAAGCCACTAACGACTTATAAGATTCATGCAAAGGTTCCCATAATTGCTCATTATAGTAGAGAATATCCTCTGTTAGTTCAGGATTTTTACCTGCTATACGGGCATCAAGGTAAGCTATAGTATTACGAAGCTGTGTACGCAACTTTTTCATTAGCTCACGATACGGCTCTTGTACTTCATAGTTTCCTATGTAGTTTCTGAATTCGAGCGTACAGGTTGCCATTGATAGTTCTTTCACCAGTATTTCTATATCTGATAAGAAAAGAGTTGCAGCACGGCGGCGGCTATCAAGTAGTACATCATGTGTAACTTTGGCTGTCACATTCGGATTCCCGTCACGGTCGCCCCCCATCCATGATGAAAAATGTATAGGACGCGCATCGATCGGAATACGATATGCAAGTGTATTTCTTATTTGCTGATCCAGTTCTCGGATGTAAGCAGGTACAGCAGCCCAAAGGCTATTCTCTACTACATCGTATCCCCATTTTGCTTCTTCGTTGGGAGTAGGACGATTCTGACGAATTTCATCAGTATACCAATATTGAGCGATCAGTTGTTTGAGCCTGCGCAATATTTGTACTTTCTGATGTTCGATCAAATCATCATGATCCAGTAGCTTGAGGCATTGATCTACTTGATTCAGATTATTGATCAACGAGCGTCTATTTATTTCTGTAGGGTGAGCTGTTAAAACCAAATCGATAGATATATCTTCTATTGCTTTGATTATATCGCTATCGCTATAGTTAGCGGCTTTAAGCTTTTCATATACTGCAGAAAAATTAACCGGGTTCTCAGCCCCTTGTGCGTGGGGAGAGATACTATTATATTGTTCTGCCGTATTTGTAAGGTTAAGAAACTGGTTGAAAGAACGTGCTACAGGCAAGAACTCCTCATCCCTAAGATTTTGCAATGTCTTAACCAACGATTTATGTGCTTCAATATCACCCGAGTGTGATGCTTTAGATAGCCTGCGGATTGTTTCTATGAGGTCGACCATATCTTGTCCTTTCGCCTCATTGATCGTTTTTCCGAGCAAGTGGCCAAGCATCTTGATATTGTCGTGCATCAAGGATTGTTGCATATTGTTCATAGGTTTATTCTAATTATTAGTTGTATTTTTCTCCGTTATAATATTTAACGCCATACATTATCAAAAGTTTAAGTAAGCGTTGAGTAGTCAGGCAAATTTTATCGAAGAAAGAGACGAGCTAATACTTAACTCATCTCCACTCCACTTAATCATTATTTATCATTGTAAACAACTCTTCTGCTGCCAATTGAGGTCCATCCTTAGTATGTCCGTCAATAGCAAGCGAGGTATATATCTCTCCTATTTTTACACCATTGTTATTCATATCATTAAAGAATTCTTTGATCAGCTTGCCTGCAAGCTCCTTTTCTTGTACAGGGCCAAAAGGATTGGCAAAATAGGATGTTACCAAACCATTTTCGGTCGTAGTACCTTTTGCTTTGCGGGCTCCGGCTTCAAATATTTTAATCGCTTCGTCGAGATTATCAAAAAACTCAATCTTCTGAGCAGATTCAGTATAGTTATTCGCATATAAGATATAATCTACTTTATATCCTTTAGAGATAACATCGTATGTTGCAGCAGGAATTGTAATGCGAGCATTTATTTTGTCAGGATTAGAATAGATACCTCTCTCTAACTGCTGGAACGCATACATAGGGTCAAGGTCGTCGATACGGACAAATGCTCCGATTTCGGTTCCATACCCCTTAATCGTACCATCTTCTTCTTTTTTGAGGTAACCCATATCGTCAAATACAATGCGCATATGACGTATATATTTCTCATTAAGCGTACGGAAAGCTTCCAAACTTTCAGATTTTCCGGCACCACTATCTCCTATAATAACGATATTGGCTTCTGTACCATTCTTGAGTAATATATTTACCATAGCTCCGTGTAGCGGCAATCGCCCTTGCTCCATTTGCTTCACGTTATGAAGTGTAAGAAGCATTTTTTTCATATAGCCAAAATAGTCGATATCGTCGCAATGATTAGCGTAACCGATAAGAATATCATTTTTCTTATCCTTATAGTAGAAAGTACGTTTCTCTTCTATTCCATCAGGATATCCGAACACGTATATTATATCGGGTTTTTTACCGATATATTCACCGGCTTTAGCTAGTTCAAAAAGATTGGATAAGGCAAATCCGTGAACCATATAATCCTTGTGGAAATAAACAAAGGTCAGCATATTCCCTACTTTAGCAGGAAATAAGAACCAGTCATCTTCATTCAGTATAATATTTTCTACAGGATTTGTCGTATGTTCTTGAAAAATGCCGTCGCGTGTATTTCTTTTTGTATACGAAATAAACGGAGGTTTAAACATAACAGAAGTAATGAACGGAATAGAAGTCAACCCATTGTATTCTATTGGGCAGTTCCAAGTAATGTCACTAAGAGTTAACCCTGCATTTGCACCTGCGGTAAGCTGGCGATACACAAGATGCTGATACCCCATTACGGTTTCTTGAATGCGGCGGTAGATAGAAAGTACCAATTCATTGAACAACTCGTTGGCATGCAAGAAACGTACACTTTGCAACCCGCTGCTGATGGAATTGTTATGCACTATAGTATAACGTTCCATTCTACGCCAGAAGCCATAGAGAAGCTCTATAAGCTCTATAAATAAATCTTTATCGTTGAAGAAGATAGCATACTTGTTATGTACATTTTGCACCTCATCGGGATTACATACAGTAAGTAGCTTAAATGCTTCTATCAATGTTTTTTGAAATTCTTCGTCAGTCTTGAATTCTTTGATATAATAATCGTAGATAATGACATCATTCTTTTTCAATCTTTGTATAAAAGCTTCAATAACCCGATGAAAACCGTAACTATTTAATATTTTTTGCCTCGTGTCGCAAAACTTAAGAGTGAAGTTGATAATCGCCTTTCCTTCGCCTAAAGTAAACTCTTGTAACATGTTTAATTTTATTTATTATAGTTATTATTTCTATCTGGTTCGATATCGATTTGCAATCTCCTATCTCCATTTGTGACAGGAGATTGCAAACTTCAATACTTGATTTGAAAACATTCAAACTGCGTTGTTTTCCAACATCAAATTTAAGGAAACTTACCTATACAATTAAACGAATTAAAGACTAAATTTATAATAAATTGTAAATTAAAAATAAGTTTTTGCTATTACCTTGTATTGGTGTTGCTTATAAATACTTTATTTTTTGTCTTTTATGAATTTAGGATTAACATCAAAGGCAAAAAAGTAAGTATTTGTTTCGCTTAAACACTTAGGACAAAGGCAGTCACTATAGTTATCTTTTATATAATCGCGCACCCCTGAAACTAAAGAAACTCTACGGCAGCTACACAATTCTACGCGATCTTCTCTACAGCTGAAAGCGGCCGAACATCTTTGACATATCTTTTTCATTGTTGTAAGTTTTTATTGTTATTGAATATATAATAAGATCAGGAGAAGGTTTATTTAAAATATACAACCTCATTTGCAGATACCGAAATATGACATTGCAAGAGATCATAGTATAAATACTTCAACCAAAATCAATTTTCTATAATCAGAGAAAAATCTCTTGAGCTTTCTATCTTTTTTCGCGAAAGATGAAATTTATTTTTTTGGCAGGTCTTCTGACTTACTTCCGTTTTATACGACCTTCCCGTTTATGAAAAACAGTGGCTTTGAGGATTTGTATAAACGTTTAGCGAAGCTTACAGCAGCGCGACTGTTCAGGATTTACACCTGATTCCCTTTTCATTATATATCCAAGACTTCGAATATATAACACCAATTATGGTAACAAAGATATAGAATTATAAATAAGAACAAATATAAATAAGAAAGTTTTTGATGGTATAATGAATTACTATTTCATAAGAGTGTGTTCTGCAAGGAATAAGTTTCGAAGAATAATTTCTGCTTTTAATCTTCCAAATCCCAATCATCAAAAAAAGAGTAATCCTCAGTAAACTGATCTAACTCTCGACGATCTTTTTTTGTTGGTCGCCCTGTTCCTCTGGCTCTATCTACAAAACCACTCACCTTAGACATTTCTAATATTTCAAGTTGAGATGCAGATGTCACATCTTTCATAAATTCGGGCACAAGCTTCGCACCCATTCTGTTTTCCGAAAGGTTGAGGACTTCAAAGGAATAAGTAACCGGAGGACGTCGCACTTCTATCACATCACCTACTTTAATTGATCGAGAGGGTTTTATAGTAACTCCTTTGATCGAGACACGTCCTTTTTTACATGCTTCTATTGCTATAGAACGAGTTTTGAAAAGACGAACAGCCCACAGCCATTTGTCTATACGTACTTCGTTTTTAGGTTCTTTCATAATAAAATCAGAATTTTGCCAGTACGTCCGTAAACAAGACCAGCTTCACTTCATTTATCAAAGTTATATATTAGAGACGAAAGATATCCGTTTCTAACTTCTTTGGTTTATTTATTATTGTATTGGTTCATGGTATTGTTGATACCTGCCAGACAAAAGCTTTTGATTATTTCGCCACAGGTTTCCAGTTTCACTGGAAGCTCTTTTTCCTCTTCGTCAGTGAAATTATCGAGCACATAGCCGACTTGACCACCCCGAGAAAATTCGTTACCTATACCAAAGCGTAGGCGGGCATAATCTTGAGTACCAAGAACAGATTGTATATTACCCAGTCCGTTATGTCCGGCACTACTGCCTTTTCCTTTGAGACGTAAAGAACCAAAAGGCAAAGCAAGATCATCTACAACAACCAAAAGATTTTCTATCGGTATCTTTTCTTGGTTGAGCCAATAACGAACAGCATTTCCGCTAAGATTCATAAAAGTAGATGGCTTTAGCAGAATAAGAGTACGTCCTTTGACCTTTAGTTCAGACACAAAGCCATAACGCCTGTCAGCAAAAACAATATTGGACGCTTTAGCTAAAGCGTCCAATACTCTGAATCCTATATTGTGGCGGGTATATTCGTATTCTCTACCAATATTACCGAGGCCGGCAATCAAGTATTTCATTCAATATATCCTATTATTAGCCGTTTTTAGCAGCAAGACCTCTTGCAGCACGAGTCAATTGAACGCGACAAACAACAGCATTTTTAGCATTTAACAGTTCAAGTCCTTCGAAGTGTAGTTCACCTACCTGGATAGATTTTCCAAGAGCAAGATTTGTTACATCAACGTGTACTTTCTCAGGGATCTTATCGTAAAGAGCTTTTACTTTAATCTTACGCAAGTCAAGTGAAAGTTTACCCCCTGCTTTTACACCTTCTGCAAGTCCGTCCAAAATAACAGGAACGTCCATTACAATTGGTTTGCCTTCAAATACATGGAGGAAGTCAAGGTGCAAGATAGCATCTGTTACCGGATGTACCTGTACATCTTTCAATATAGCTTTATAACTGTCTTTCCCTATTGTTAGGTTTACAAGGAAAATTTCAGGAGTATAAACAAGTTTGCGAACATCGCTGTTTGTAACAGTAAAAGCAATTGCTTCAGTTTGGTCTCCACCATAAATTACAGCAGGGATTTTGTCCTCTTTGCGAAATGCTTTTGTCGCTTTTTTGCCAAGATCTGTTCTGGCTTCTCCTTTTAATTCAAACGTTTTCATCTTTTAATTTTAAATTGTGTTACTCAAATTAAGGATTGCTTCCTTATTCCCATCACACGTACGGGCTTATAAAAGCGGTGCAAAGATAAATATTCTACATCTTTTTTCCTAATGTTTATGAAAGTAATATTTTATAGAAGACCACAATCGACAAATATTAAATGAAAAAGAGTACATTGAAAGTAGCCTGTTATATGCTATTGGTTATAAACTCAGCACTTGTTATTTCCGTCGACTTGTTTTTGTACGAATCTACTGCTATCACTTTTATTGTATACTTTGTAGCCGGTTGCAAGTCTGTAATATTTGTATCAAGGCTCTCAGGCATATCACTATTGAGATAGAAGCGAGAAAACAGTGTCATTTGCTTAAATACATTTCCATCACTGTTTACAACTTTTAGAATATAATGATGTACAACTTCATTGTCGGTAGCTTGTGGAAATGCCACCTTACAACTATTCGCTTTTATTTCACTTATTGTCGGCTTATCAGCATTTTTAAAAGAAGGAGCACTTCCTCCATTACGGTTGGCATAAGTAAACATTGTACCATTGTGCGGAGCCCATAAAATCCAATCGGGAAGTATTGCTTCATTTCGGTATGTATCCAATTTCTGTAATTTTACACTCATGTCTTCATTTACGGAAACTATAACTGCTTCTGTCACATAACCGTTCCCCGGGGGGTGCTCTCCCTCTGAAAAGCCTGCTTCGATTTCACTATAAGTAACACTCCCTAGGTTTACTGATGTGAATTTTGATTGATGGATAGACCGAGGGTCTCCTATCGGAAAGTGAGAGTGTCCCGAAAATAAAACAACCTGTGGATATTTTTCGAGTACCGAAGCTAAATGAGAAACGCCCCATCCTTCGTTCCAACCTGTACCATATACAGTATTTGTAACTCCTGCATGGGCAAATACGAATACGGGACTGTTTGGATATTTCTTGCTGGCATCTTCCAATGCAGCAGATAGAAAATCAACCTCTTTCTGAGTATAGAATAGATATGAAGTCATACTCCTAACGCTTATTGTAATAAATGGAAATCCTTTTATTTCTACATATTGATGTAAAGGTTGTTTCAGTTTACTTAAATATCGGGCTTCGGGATCACCATCCAGCCATACCTGATCGTGATTGCCGAGCATATAATAAACCGGTGTTGACTTCGGTACGTGAGCGTCAAAGAGTTGTATTAGTCCGTTGTATTGGTTTTCTGTTGACTGATCTGTAATATCCCCTACTACAAATATTCCGTCCAGCTGCTTGTCGCCACTCTGAATAAGCTTCAGCGTTTTAATTATTTTTTCTTTAGAATCGGGACGTCCAACATGTATATCGGATATAACAGCAAAATAAGGATATAAACTTTGTTCCTTAACAACTGAAGATTCTGTATCACTAGTACAAGATGCCATAGCTAGAAATGCAGCCATGACATATCCTAAATATCTCAATGTCTTCATCATATTAAAAAGAATAAATTAATAACTCTAAATTGTATGTATTGTAAAAATTGCATTCACGCATTATGTATCTTAGACACAATATAAGACAAATATATAAAAGCTTTTGAAAGAAGCGGTAATATTGATGAGGAATTGTTATTAATAAAAGAATTTAGAAGTATCTTAACCCAAAACCACACTCTATATTATCAAAGTTTTGATATCCTGGCTTTATATAAAAAAGAGGCTGTCCGCAACGAACAGCCTCTTCACAGTATCTTAGAAAAAGATTTTATGCCTTCAAGTAATTTACAATCCAGTCGCCTACTTGCGATGTAGAATAAGCTTTTCCTTCTTTCGATGCAATATCCTCAGTTACTACTCCTGCATCCATAGATGCATTAACAGCCTCACGAATCAGCTTACCTTCTTCTTTCAGTTCGAATGCATATTCGAACATCATTGCTGCCGAAAGAATTGTGGCTAATGGATTTGCTATATTCTTGCCTGCTGCCTGAGGATATGAACCATGTATCGGTTCAAACACAGATGTATGAATACCAATAGATGCTGATGGCAACATGCCTAACGACCCGGTAATTACAGAAGCCTCGTCGGTAAGTATATCTCCAAACAAGTTTTCTGTAACAAGTACATCAAAACGTTTAGGCCATTGAATAATCTGCATCGCTGCATTGTCTACAAACATATATTCTGTTTCCACATCAGGATATTGTTTTTCAATTTCCTGAGCAACCTGCCTCCATAGACGAGAAGTAGCCAATACATTCGCTTTATCTACCACTGTCACTTTTTTGCGACGCATCTGAGCATATTTATATGAAAGATGAAGGATACGCTCTACTTCTTCACGAGTGTATACGCAAGTATCATAAGCAGTATCTCCGTCTTCGCTACGTCCTTGCGGACGACCAAAATACATACCTCCCGTTAATTCACGCACACACATAAAATCAGCACCATCTACCAAATCGGAACGAAGGGGCGATTTATGTACTAGTGTAGGAAATGTACTTACAGGGCGAAGATTAGCATACAATCCCAACTTTTTGCGCATAGCCAAAAGTCCTTGTTCGGGACGTACTTTTGCCGAAGGGTTGTTGTCATATTTAGGATCTCCTATTGCACCAAACAGCACAGCATCAGAAGCCATACACAATTCATGCGTTCCATCAGGATACGGATTACCTACCTGATCGATTGCCGAAGCTCCAACAATCCCATATTCATAAGATAGTTCGTGACCAAATTTTTCACAAACTACTTCTGTCACTCTCAATGCCTGTTCTATAATTTCAGGACCTATCCCGTCTCCGGGGAGCACTGCAATGTTTAATTTCATCAATTTATATTTTAAAATTGTAATTATTTTTGAATCTGTTTATTCTTATATTTTCCTAAAAAAGTATCTGGTATTGAAATATATGCCCCATCACAACACATATTATACCCATGCCTTTTGCTATATCAACCCATCCAATCCGCTCTCCTTTCATTTGCAGAAAAGTCATTTACAGATCTTCGATCATATTCAGCATCTTTTCGGTAGCCTTTACCGCTGCTTCTGTCTGGTCGGCATCAAGACCTCTTGTCTTGAAAGTCTTTCCATTAAATTCCCACGTAATTACCGTTTGCACCAAAGCATCGGTACGCCCGCCGGGTGGTATATAAACAGCATAGTTCACTAACGTAGGGGTCGGCTTACCCAAACGTGAGTATATCTTATACAAGGCTTTCGAAAAGGCGTGGTACTGTCCGTCCCCCGGTGCAGTCCATTCATGTTCCTGCCCTTCAATCTCAACTTTTACCGTAGCTGTAGGACGTAAGCCCTTTGTCAATAAAAATGCAAATGACAATATCTTGATTTTTCTTTCCTTTTCGTTATTTTTCAAGACATCCGAAATGATATATGGCAAATCGTCTTGCGTAATAATTTCTTTTTTATCTCCCAGTTCTATCACTCGGTTTGTCACTTTAGTCATATCATCCTCGTCGAGTTCAATACCCAAAGCCTCAATATTCTTTCGTATATTAGACTTACCGGACAATTTACCTAATGCGTATTCACGCACACGGCCAAAACGTTCCGGAAACAGATCGTTATAATACAAGTTATTCTTATTATCCCCATCAGCATGTATCCCGGCACACTGAGTGAAGACATTATCTCCCACAATTGGCTGATTAGCAGATATTACCTGTCCCGAATAGGATTCTACTACACGGCTGACCCTATTTATATTTTCTTCTTTTATTGAAGTCTTCAATTTCAATTGGTCGTGAAAAACTGCAATTACACTAGCCAAAGAAGCATTTCCTGCTCGTTCGCCCAGTCCATTCATCGTCAGATGCACACCTCTCACTCCCACTTCTGCCGCCACCATCGTATTCGCTACAGCCAGATCATAGTCGTTGTGAGCATGAAAGTCAAAATGGAGGTCGCTATAACGGTTTATCATCCGGCGACAACAGCGCCATACGCTATGTGGATTCAATACTCCTAAAGTATCGGGAAGCATAAATCGCTTTATCGGCAAATCCTTCATTCCATCCATCATATAATAGACGTAATCTTCGGATTTCACAATTCCGTTAGACCAATCCTCGAGATACACATTAACTGTTATACCCAATTTTTGAGCCAATTCCACTTCAGCCTTAATATCATCAAGATGTTGTTCAGGCGTTTTGCGGAGCTGTTCGGTCACATGCTTATACGAACCTTTTGTCAGCAGGTTTATAGTTTTACATCCTGTGTCTTTTATCCAATTGAGCGAAGCTCCCTTATCTATAAATCCTAATATCTCAATATTATCTATATATCCTGCGGATTTTGCCCAATTAGCGATTTTTTTTACAGTTTCAAACTCACCACTCGAAACACGTGCCGATGCTACCTCGATACGATTTACGCCGAGATCGACCAGCAACAAGTGAGCTATACTCATCTTCTCCTGAGCCGAGAACGAAACACTCGATGTTTGTTCGCCATCTCTCAGGGTTGTGTCCATTATTTCTATCATGGTAATCTTTAATTTTCTTAATTACTTAATATCAAACCGCACTTGCAAGACACCAACTGCACTGTCGGCTTTTGGCGTTAAATTCAATCTGATACTTTCTACAACAAAAGAATCTCCATCAGAATGCACAAGATTAAATTGATCTTTGAGCAAACTATATGAATCGGTACTGTATAATGGGAATGGCTTCCAAGAGCCTCTATCATCTTTATACTCCAAGTTCCAAACATCCGGCAAACGAACTCCGCCGTTGTCGTCATACCAATAAACCGAAAAGGCTTTTATATCAGTAGGCTTCTCGAAGGTAAAATCAATGCTTTGCTTTTCACCCTTTTTGTTCCAAGAAGTCCATCGATTGATTTCTGTATCCTTAGAATTCTTCGGATGCTTTCCGTCAACAATAGAGAATACATTTTCGCCTTCGTTTGTATAAGTCGCTTTTATATCTTTTATTGCTACAGGAAGAATAGCGACGCTT
>NZ_JAIXHZ010000063.1:0-3692 GCF_043392705.1 Dysgonomonas sp. Shenzhen-Wh21 | reverse complement strand
GCATAACTATATTAATGTTTTCTTTTTTAATAAATTCTGATGTTGCCCTTATTATCTTTAGATAGAATCTTAAAAATAGCATAGCGAATGATAGCCAAATTTAAAACGCTATCATTTGTTATATAATTACTATTATGTTTAATTTCGTGTTTGAAATCTATTATTACAAACACAAGTTATATCGCTTCTCTCTTTTTTAGTTATCTTTGATTATAATTCTAGATTTTATAAAAATCTATTCACTAGCATTCAAAAATAGAATTTATGGATCATATTGAGAACGATGAACAATTTCAAGGATTAAGTGTAAATAAAGGCACTTCGGAGCAACCGACTATTAATCCTTATCTAAATAGCTTCAAGAAATTTAAACGCAAAACGTATTCTGTGTCTGAATATGTTGATGGTATTCGCAAGGGAAATATATCTATTCTTGGACAGGCAGTTACACTTATTGAAAGTTCTAAACCAGAACATCAGGCTATAGCACAAGAAGTTATAGAAAAATGTTTGCCATATACAGGCGATTCTGTTCGAATTGGTATTACAGGTGTACCCGGAGCCGGAAAAAGTACTTCTATTGATGCATTTGGAATGCATATTCTGAAAAAAAATAACAAACTAGCCGTTCTTGCTATAGATCCATCAAGTGAATTGACTAAAGGAAGTATACTTGGAGATAAGACTCGTATGGAACGTTTGTCTGTTGAAAAAAATGCGTTTATACGCCCCTCCCCTTCTGCCGGGTCCTTAGGTGGTGTAGCTCGCAAGACGAGAGAAACGATTATACTCTGTGAAGCTGCTGGATTTGACCGTATTATAATAGAAACAGTTGGTGTTGGGCAGTCTGAAACAGCTGTACACTCTATGGTCGATTTCTTTTTACTTATACAATTAGCCGGAACTGGAGATGAATTGCAAGGTATCAAGCGTGGTATAATGGAGATGGCAGACGGAATTGTTATAAACAAGGCTGATGGTAATAATATAGAGAAGTCTCGTTTGGCACAGTCCCATTTTAAGAATGCTTTACACCTATTTCCTCTTCCGGAATCAGGATGGGTGCCTAAAGTTTTGACTTATTCCGGATATTATGAGATAGGTATAGATGAAGTGTGGAATATGATTGATGAATATATTGCATTTGTCAAAGAAAATGGTTATTTTGAGCATAAACGCAACGATCAATCTCGCTATTGGATGTATGAAACGATTAACGAACGGTTAAAGAATAATTTTTATAACAATGCTGTCATACAAAAGGAATTAAGGGTATGTGAAGAACAAGTACTTAATTCTCAGATAAGCTCATTTGCTGCTGCTAATAAAGTCTTAGATATTTATCAGAAGATATCTAAATGATAAGGAAACGTATATTATTGCAGATTTATAACCGAATATTTTCTTAGAAATCATTATATTTGTACACTTTAATAGAAATAATTTCATTGTTGAATTAACATTAATATAAATCATGGAGAAACCATATGCTATTGGGATTGATATTGGTGGAACCAATTCTGTTTTTGGTGTTGTAGACAAACGTGGACACATCATTAATCAGGGTTCTATCAAAACTGGTGCTTATAAAGAAATCAACGAATATGTAACAAATCTCTCAGCCGGAGTTCAAGAAATTATAGATCAGGTTGGAGGATCAAGCAATATCAAAGGTATTGGAGTTGGAGCTCCAAACGGAAATTACTTTACAGGTTGTATCGAATTTGCACCTAATCTTCCATGGAAAGGTGTTATTCCATTGGCTCAGATGCTGACAGACAAACTAAATGTACCTGTGGCATTAACCAATGACGCGAATGCAGCGGCTATAGGTGAAATGACTTATGGAGCAGCTCGTGGAATGAAAGATTTTATTGTTATTACACTAGGTACAGGCGTTGGTAGTGGTATCGTCGTAAATGGGCAGTTGGTATATGGTCACGATGGATTTGCAGGCGAACTAGGTCATACTACAATTCAACGTAATGGACGTATGTGTGGTTGTGGTAAGAAAGGTTGCCTTGAAACATATAGTTCTGCCACCGGTGTAGCACGCACAGCGAGAGAGTTTCTTGAAACAAGAAAAGACCCAAGTTTATTAAGAGAACTTGATCCGAACGAAATAACATCAAAAGATGTGTATGATGCTGCTGTGAAAGGTGATGTTTTAGCAAAAGAAATTTTTGAATTTACCGGTCAGATGCTTGGAGAGGCGTTTGCAGATTTTGTAGCATTCTCTAGTCCCGAAGCGATCATATTATTTGGAGGATTAACCAAATCAAGCAAATTTATTTTTGATCCTGTACGCAAGCATATGGAAGAAAATATGTTGCCTATATTTCGTAACAAAATTAAACTTTTAATGTCTGAGCTTAAAGAAAGCGATGCTGCCGTACTTGGTGCAAGTGCTTTAGGTTGGGAAGTAAAAGACTATTAAAAGTTCTATAAATAGAAAGTATATATGTAGCAGTAGATTTTTTTCTACTGCTATTTTTTTATCAGTATTTATATAGATGAATATAGATTGATAATAAACTTTTTATATTAAACTAGTGTTCTACTTTAATATGAACTTTTAAAACACAACAAAATGGGAAAATTTGAAATTTCGAAGAGAAAGAACGGTGAATTCCAGTTTAATCTTAAAGCAGGTAATGGACAAGTTATATTAAGTAGTGAAGGATACACAAAAAAGGAAAACTGCAAGAATGGTATTGAATCTGTAAGAAAAAACAGCCAAGTTGAATCTCACTTTGAAAAACTAGAATCAAAAAATGGCAAACCATATTTTAATCTAAAAGCTACGAATGGGCAGATTATAGGAACGAGCGAATTATATGAAAGTGTAGCTAGCCGCGATAACGGTATTGCATCTGTTGTTAAAAATGCACCTGATGCTGAAGTGGTAGATCTAACTGCAGAGTAAAGAAGCAAGCCCCCTACCCTCTTTATAGAAAAAAATGCCATGCAAAGATATTTTCTTTGCATGGTACATTTCCTGTGTTTAATAGTGCGATTTCTAGTTATTCTTCTTCGCTGTAAGCAATTTCTCCATGTTGAGATATGTCAAGTCCGGTAGACTCGTCATCTTTGCTTACCCTCAGTCCAATAGTTTTATTAACAATAAAGAATAGTATGAATGTTAGAACAGCACTGTATACAACTGAAGCTCCAGTTGCAACAACCTGTATCCATAATTGATTCCAATCTCCGTATAATGCTCCTTGAACGCCCTCAGGGCCTGTGATAGCTCGTGTGGCAAATACCCCTGTAAGTATAGATCCAACTATACCACCGATACCGTGTACACCAAAAGCATCTAAAGAATCGTCGTATTTAAGTTTGGGTTTTACATAAGCAACCATAAAGAAACATACTAAAGCAGAAATTCCTCCTATGGCAAAAGCTCCGAGCACATCAGCAGTTCCTGCTGCGGGAGTTATTGCTACCAGCCCTGCAACAGCACCAGTACAAAATCCTACAATAGTTGGCTTTTTATAAAGAATCCATTCTAGAGCCATCCATATCACAGCGGCGGCAGATGTAGCTAAATGAGTTACAAGGAATGCATTCGCGGCCAATCCGTCAGCAGCAAGTCCACTACCTGCATAACATCCCATTTGTATTCATAGGTACATCTCTACTATGGCTCGGATGGTTTGGATTTAATGCAGGTAGTGGACTTGCTGCTG
>NZ_JAIXHZ010000062.1:0-3637 GCF_043392705.1 Dysgonomonas sp. Shenzhen-Wh21 | reverse complement strand
ATTATTCTTTCAAGGGATTGCACTAGACCATCTTCCTGTAAAATATGTAGACACATTCATTGTAGTTTACAATATGGAAGGCTTTAGCACACAAATTGGGGGAGCAATTATATACAAAGAGAAACTTCAAGTATGCAAAGAGCTTCTTAGCCCCTCACTGACAGAAAAACTCAAAAGGTTATATTATCTCGATCAGAATGGATTTGTAACTGACATAATGAAATCTAAAACATGGATATACAACGGATTCCGTGTGTTTGCAAAGATTGGTCGTATACTAGGTTTTATAAAAGTAGACTAGATAACATTCACCTTAGTTTCAGGAATATTAGCTGAACGGATTCGCCATTCTTGTGGATAAAGGTTATTTGCACGATTGCCTATATTCTTTACAAATCCCAGTGGCTTGTTCCTGTAGGTAATTAAAACATAGCCTTTTGGCTGATCTTCCAATAATAGTGTCTCTTTACGTAGATAGGCTATAGCGGCTTTCCAGTCCACATCATAAGTCGTGAAATTCTCCGCATTGATATACGTACTTAATGCTAGAGACTGATCCGGGATAAAATCCTTTCCTTTAACCTCTCCCAAGCAGATTCCTTCTGAAATAACATTCAGGTGCGACTTTATCAAAGTTAAGTCATTATACAGAAGTGAAGGAAAAGTAAACCATCTATCTTTTTGCGAATAAAATATAAACGATTCATTATCCTTTACATAATCTTTACAATCAAATGGAATAATACTTTTTGATGTTTTCTCTTTATCCTTCCTTCTCTTTAAAGAACCTTCATCAGAAGTCTTTCTAAGTAAAGCACAGAAAAAACCTTCTCCTTTAGTCTTATGAGGGAAGAATCGGTAAGCAGGAAAACTTTCTCTTAAAGAAGGGCTTACCCCCCACCCTTCTTTAACGTCGATTGGTAAAACCTCAGCTCCCAGCTCTTCACAAATCCATTGTACATTCTCCTCATTTTCATCTACATTGTATGTACATGTACTATATAATAACAAGCCTTCCGTTTTGAGTGCAGACCATATATCTGCTAAAATACGTTGCTGCCGTTCTTTGCAGAGCTTGACATTGTCTATCGACCACTCCGATGTTGCACCCTCATCTTTTCGGAACATGCCCTCTCCTGAGCACGGGGCATCTACTAATATGAAATCAAAGAAGCCTTGCAGTTTTCCTATCTGTTGCGGATCATTGTTGGTCACCACCGTATTAGGATTACCCCACTTTGTTATATTCTCAGCCAATATATTCGCTCTAGTACGAATTACCTCATTAGAAACTAAAAGGCTACCTTCTCCCATCATATCAGCCATCAGTGTTGATTTACCTCCGGGAGCAGCGCAAAGATCAAGAATACGCACATTACCTCCTGCGACATATTGCGTGAAAGCTTGTTCTATAAACATCGAAGAGGCCTCTTGGACATAGTAACATCCGGCATGAAACAACGGATCGAAAGTAAACGAAGGCCTTTGAGGCAAGTAATATCCTGATTCAGACCACGGAACTCTATTGAGTGACAGTTTCTCGGCCTTATGATTATTTATTCTGATACTCGTTGGCGATTCACTATTTAAAGCTTGTACAAAAGCAGCCCAATCATCTCCTAAAAGAGATTTTGTCCGATTAATAAAATCAACGGGTAAATTCATCCTTTATATATTTACTACAAAGTTAGGGGAAATTATACATGATTTTTACATATATGTGGACGAATAAAGCAAAGTATTCGTTATCAATAATATTTTTTCTACTTTTGTTGTTTAATCAGAATAATAAGTAATGATAAAACAAGCTATAGTAAAAGATAAGAATATCCTTATTCTATTATCTCTATATTCATTCTTACTATTATTCTTTTGTTCCAAGATGTCTCCTTTATATCCTATAAACGAGTGGTCTGATGTGAATCTGTACTATAATATAGGCAAAGCTATTTTTAACGGAAGAACATTATATACTGAAGCATTTGACCATAAAGGCCCTCTCATCTTTTTTATTTATGGCATAGGATATGCAATCTCCAATACCTCATTCATTGGCATGTACCTGATAGAAGCTTTCTTTTGGACAGCGATGATCTGCTGTGGGTACTTGACTGCCCGACTATCTCTAGATAAAATATATGCTTTTGCAGTAGCTCTTATATTTCCTCTATTCGTACTGTCTCATTCTTCGGAAGGAGGTTCGGCCGAAGAGTTCATTCTTGTATTTGAAGTCGTCAGCTTATTATTATTTTTGAACTACTTCAATAATAATAACTCTAAACACGCCCCTAGATACATGTTTATTCACGGCGTTATGAGTGCGGCAACCATACTTATAAAAATCAATTTGGTTGTATTCTGGCTTTTCCCTTTACTGGCTATATTAATCGCTATACTAAAAAATAAAGACTATAAAAATCTAATTGCCAATATTGCAGCATACATTGGAGGCATGCTAATCCTATTCCTTCCTATTTTTATCTATTTCGTATACAATAATGCGTTATCTGAAGCATGGAATACATATATAGTATTGAACGGAAAATACGCACAATTAGATGGCTTTGTAGAAACTATAGAAAACCTTGCTATTAAGTTTTATCAACGTTTACGGTTCGACACATTCGAATACCTAGTCATTCTGATTGGAGCATTCTATTTTCCGATACAATACATTCAGAATGATACAGGCAGATTAGCCATTATTTTGTCCTTCATAAGTCTGCATATCGCCATATTTATATCACCTAATTACGTGTTCTACTATTCTATGCCTTACTATATATTCAGCTTACTAGGAAGTATCGCGATAATAGACATACTCAGCCGAATGATAAAGGTACAGGCTAGATGGTACTTATACGTATTATTTTCTTTCTTTGCTTTAGCAATAGGAATAAAAGAAAAGAACTTTTTCTCACTCTCCACAGCTGAACTATTAAGAAAAGAAGAGCCAAACAATCCTGCCTTTCTTTTTAGTAACATTGTAATGAAAGAAAGCAACCCTACACTGCTCAACCTTGGTTTAGACCTAGGTAATGGCGTATTTACAAAAGCTAATACTGTACCGAATGTCAAATACTTTATTTCACCAAATCTACCTCACTCCATTTATCCCGAAATGAGGGAAGAGCAGACGAAGTACATAGAAAATAAAGAAGTACAATTCATCATATTATCCGAATTCTCTCTCAACTTCGACTATTTCTTTAATTTACCGGCTTTGAATGAGAATTATAAGATAGTAGACACATATATTGAAGATAAATTCAAAACCTATTATTTATATAAATTAAAAGACTAAAAAGCTATGCAAGCATCGTTATATCTCATACCCGTAACACTAGGAGAAACTTCAGTCGAACAGGTATTACCCACATACAACAAAGAGATCATCTTACAAATAAAATACTTTATTGTGGAGAATATCCGCTCTGCCCGCCGTTTCTTGAAAAAGGTAGAGAGCAGCATCAATATAGATGAGCTTACCTTCTACGAGCTGAATAAGCATACCAAGCCTGAAGACATCGAAAATTACCTCAACCCTATGGTAAATGGATTTCATGTGGGTATTATATCCGAAGCGGGCTGTCCGGCGATAGCCGACCCGGGAAGCGACATAGTAGCTATTGCCCAG
>NZ_JAIXHZ010000061.1:0-9097 GCF_043392705.1 Dysgonomonas sp. Shenzhen-Wh21 | reverse complement strand
ATTTGATATAATATATAAAGCAATATACATTTTTATAAAAAAATGTATATTTGATTATTAAATAAAGCTCAGATGGAAGAAGTTATAAGTTGTGTACTTAAATTTATTAGAGATAATACTGTTTCATTAGGTAAAAAAGCAATTTTTATATTTTGTTTCATTATTATATTGGTTTGTATAAATGAATATACTGGATTCATTTATTATTATCCTCTCAACAAAGAAGTCGAGATCATTAAAAATATTGAGGAGGCAAAAGAAAAAGCAAAAGATAATCCTAAATTAATTGAATATTTAAATGATCAGGAGGAAAAGGTCGTTAATAGGACATATTTGCATGAAAAAATATGGACAAGTTTGAAATCTATTGAATTTTCTGAACTCACTAATGGCATTACAACTTACCAAAGTAGATCTTTAATATGGCATATTCTCACTTCTACCACAATTCTTATAGCCATAGGATTGGTTTTAGTTTACATTATAATTGTTTTTCCATTTATGAATGTTTCTCAAAAATGGATAACTTGGTTTGGATCTGTAATATTTTTAATACCTATTATAATTTTAATTTGGTTAGTGCAATTCTTATGGGCACTTATTCCCATTATTTTTTATCCTTGGGTAAACTATTCTGTACAATTATCTTCACAGGTTATTATAATTCTTTTAATAAATAGATTTTTCCAAAAAAATAAGAAACGTTTAAATATTCCTGAAACCTAATTATATGTTTAATCCCTAATATAAAAAATCCGAACAGAATTGCTCGGATTGACGGATATATAGAGAATATTACTTTACTCTCTCCTTTATTATCATTTCCAATTCATGGAAATTACACTTTAAGGTGTTCGATGTAATTGATAAAGGCGTTCCATACATTTTATAGTTTGCTTCCATTAGTTTTTTCTTAAAGCCTTTTTCCCTACTTATATATTCTTTAGGATTCCTTATATAAACAAGTAAAAACTTAGCAGAAGATACTTGTTCAGTTTTGATGTTTATTATGTCATCCCATTTTATGAGACCAATACTCGAAGCATTTGAGTTGTCATAAATTCCTTCAATATCAATAACGAGCCCTATCTTTCTATCTAAAAGTTGTTTGCAACCATAAACACCTCCTAGCCCAAAAAACAGAATTACTACACTACCCACAATTTGGATAAACAATACAGTTTTGACAATAGGAGATATGAAAAATTCTGGTTTTAAAATGAAAAATAATCCTAGAATAACAAAAACAAAGCAACCTATAAGAACTAAAATTATTTTTGTTTTACTTGAAGGGATTTCAATTTTATCCATTTTGTTTCAGACTATAAAATTTAATAGAATAATCAAATCTCAAATGTAATAATATTTTACTCTATACTTTATATCTCCTAGATCTTTTCTTACCAACTAAGAATACCCGATAAATCCCAATTACCTCACCCCTGTACCCCTTGCAACTTTTCTTTGTTGGACTCCTTTGTAATTACCTTTTATCGACTCGAAGAACTCGGCTAGTATCGTCATACTATCCGGTGCATCATCATGAGCGTTACCACCTTCTTTTTTGTAGGAGGTTAGCCACTTGATAAACCACCAGTAGTCAGAACCTTTCTCGTACTCTGATTCAGCGAGGAAATGACAATGCGCTTTTATCCAACCAGATTTCATAAGGATTCGGGTTTCTTTATTCTTGGTAGTTGGGCGAGCTTCTATAAGACATCTGTTATAGCTGTCATTCTCTTTGACTAATCGCTTCACATCGTTTGCAAATATCTTACCACCGTTATTGGATTCGATACGCATCCGATCGGGAGATATATCGATAATCATTTGAGCCAATCGAGGGCCTGTTATCTCTACGGCATCTTTGGTAAAGAGTATATCGGTAATGAATAGCTGATCCCCGAAAACACTTGCAAACGGAGACGAGAAATCGTCGTTTCCTTCATCGGCCACGTCAGTAGCTCCGATCTTACCATCAGGAACACGTCCTTGTATATCCGCTTTCTTGAATCGTTTGAGTTCTGATTTAGGGAATAGCAATCCTTTTGCTTCGATAGGCTCTTGCATATATTCAGCCATCCAGATACTGTCTTCTGTTTCGGCTCGGAGTTCGTGATAGTATTCTGTGGTATGCACATCTTCACAGAATGATTTATCGTTTTCATCCAGTGCAGCAATACGGATTATTTCATCGTAATATTTACCTTCCCTTGATTCTTCCAAGCGTCCTAAGACATCGGATGCACTCCAGCGAGTACCGATATCGATAGAACAGCAATTGCCCTCTATACGAGAATCGTGTGTGCCTTGTTTCCAGCTCCAAGTCTTCTCATTGTTATTATCCGATAGTGCATCTTCGAGCGATTTATACAAGTCGTCTGTCATGGCAAGCATAGAAGCCCCGAACCCGATAACAGTACCACCGACACCAGCACCGAAATAGCTTACTTGTCTTGCCCCCTCTATACTCCAACCGTGTACGTTTTGTTTATCACCCTTAAGCCTTATCTCGGGGAATATTTCATTGAACTTACGTGAACGGACAATATCACGAGTATCGTAAGAAAGCTTGTTATATAATGGATCGGCGCAACAATTACGCATAACTGATTCTTCAGGGAAGTGTCCGAACATCCAACTTATGAAAAGTGACGAAATGTAAGATTTACCTGCACGTGGTGGCATACTCACAGCAAGCCGATAAATCATATTGTTAGAGAAAGCCTGATAAACACGCATGAATGCTGCTGCAACTTTCTTCAAGAAATGACGCTTAGCAAAGAACGAAGGATCCATATACAAGCAATAAGCCCAGAAATCGCTCCGGGCTTCTCGCTTTCGCAGTATGATGGCCGCTTCCGCTTTTCTTACGAGTATATCTCTGTCACTCAGCTTTGCCATCTATAATATTTTGCAAGTCTTCGTCTGATAAGTTCTCAAGGTTACTCTTAATGCCAACCTCTCCGGATAGCTTGTTCTCTTGTCGGTTCTTCCAGTTATCAGGATCACGGTTGGTAAGGGTGAATATGATAAGAGTAGGATTAGGCTGATAGTGTTTCTTCGTAACGACATGCTCTTTAACCCGAACAATAGCTTTGCCGTTGTCGTCTTTCTTTCCTGTATCTGCGGTAACAGTTCTTGTTTCATCCACAGAATAACCTTGCACCATCTTTACAAGGGATTTTTTAGCTTCTACAATAAGGAGTTCATCAAATTTATCCTGAGCCCTTTTTATAGCATCTGCAAAGTCTGCATACTTAGCTTGCCATTCGTAGTAAGCACGCTCGGATATTTTAACCATTTCGCATATCTCGGCAACAGTATAACTATCAATACTCATCAATTCACAGATGCGTTCAACAATCTTCTTGTTATACTTTTGATTATACTTTGCCATAGAGTAATCCTTTACCCTAAAATATAAAGAGGAGCTACTTTTTTAAGTAACTCCTCTTATCTTCTATAGTGTTTAGTATTATTGCTCCATCTTTGCCATTGCATCAGCCATATCGATACAATTTTCCAATTCATTGACGACTGCTTTTAGTTCGATGAATTTTCGTTTGTCGACAGCTGTAGCTAAGCCTTCTGTTTGTTTCTCAATATCCGCCAATTCTTCTTTCTTTCGGGCAAGCCTATTTTCTAAAACCTTTTTGTATATCATAAGTGGGGTTTCTTTCATGACGGATCGTTTTATTTTCCGCCAAAGTTATTATTATTTTTTCTTATATGATTCGTTTAGGATAACAGGAACTGCATTTTTCCATGTAATACGATGGTGTAACCTCCTGTGCGTTTCTCCCATTGGTACAATCTTACAACATGAAGGTGAATACATAACAGTATAGAAGCTTTTTATATAAGTTCCTGAATCAAGATAAAGCTCAGTCATTCCTCCTGAGTTTGATTGCGTTGTTAGCTGGTTTATAGCTATGTTAGAGAATGTGAGAAATACATTGCCCCGACTTTGGACATTTGTATAAGTATTCACATCTTCATTGATTCTTCCTACAAATTGAAAGGGCCTATCAGTTGAACAAAGGAAAGTATTCATACACTTACGGAATATCTTTTTACCTTTTCCATAGGAACCATTCTCTCCACCTAAGAAATCGCCACTCTGGGCCATTGCAATACTCTTAACGTTGATAGACTTATAATAATCGAGCATTGCATCAAAAATCACATCAAGATTCTTTATAGGGCGATGAAGATATTCCCCGTTGGATCTAAATCGATAAGAGAATGCCGTATAATCATCATCATATTGCATAAAGTATTTTATTCCGAGTTTATTTGCGATATCGAAGCTTGCATTCCTGGCATATACAATTGCACGTCTGTCTTCGAAATTATCTCCTTCATCAAAAGTGTCAGATACAGCTTTCTTATCAAATACAATCACCTTATTGCCATACGCCTGCTTGTAAGCTTCTGCTTGAATATCTTCATTGTCGATAATAATATAAATATCACCAGTGTAACCATGTTTCAACAAAGAGTTATACGTATGAACTTTAAGCGGGCGTCCATGAGTTAATATAAATACAGCAAAATCTTTATTCTTCATGGTCTACGTCGTATTGTTCGTCAATAGCTTGAGATAACTTTACAAAGCCTTTGGATATAGCCGAATCGAAATCAATTATAACCAGCGCTGAATCTTCCATTAACTCTTGAACGTCTTTCTCCGAATGAGAGTAATAGTCAGCTATCTTTTCATAATTAAAGACGATATGTCTCGATGCCGCACATATTAAGAACTTCTTATCTTCAGGATTGATATTTGATACCTCGATTTTTGAGATAAGCTCATTGTATTTCTCCATATCGAAAAGATCAGATATAGCCGGCTTCTCATTCTTAGGAAGATACTCCGGTGTTATGATCTTATTAGTGTATACATCATCGGATGTTGCTTTATTCTCTGTCGATTCACTACCTATATCCAAAGTCGAAACATCAATACTGAACTCCCAGAGATCAAGTTCATCAGGTGTGAAATCTTCCATTACTGCTTCTATGTCAAAGACCGATGTGTCACTCGTATAATTATCTGCCAGAGCCAACGCTTTGCGTCTTGCATCCTCTGTCTTGAGGTCTGTTCTTTTGATTGCTATTAGTTCAGTACCGTCTGACTCAATAACTCGAACCTTTAATCCTAGTTCTTGTGCCTGTTCGTAAACTCCATTACCGGCAATGATGCAATCTTCTTTATCAATAAGTATCGAACGCCCGGCTCCACAATCGACAAGACTCTTTTGTATTAATCTTTTGTTCTTATCTCCGTGTATACGATAGTTCTTAGGATCAAACTTTAATTCTGACATGTCTTTTATCGGTAAAATATAAAAGACAGAGAATCTTTTCAGACTATAAATTTCAAAGTGAATTTAAGGCATTATTAGGATCATTTTGGGCTTCAGTCAATTGATTTCTCAACGGTTTAGCTTCAGTTACTATCGGAATTTTATATCCCATACTATTAATGTATTTAAATAAATTAATAGGAACTCGCCCATCAACTATTTTCTCGGCCATAATGCATGATTCATTATCTATATCTGTAATATAAATAGCTGTGATCGCATTTTCAATGTCAAGATACTCATAATGATTACTCAAAAAACGGAATTCATTTTCTTCTATCCAATCTTTTCTTTTAGTGAAAAAAATGTCTTTTTTGTTTTTTATAATATGCTTACTAATATCTTCGGGGGAATTGAGCATATTAGGGATCTCTATTGCAGCCTTTAGATCCCTAACATATTTAACCTCTCCATATAGTATACCTTTATTAATATGGAGCTTTGCGAAATCAAGTTCTATACAAACCCCTTTTCTTTTGTCTCCATAATGTCCCCACATCAAAGGAGACATGGCTCCAGTCACGTAAGAATCATAATCTTTCGTTAAACTTATTTGTTTATAGTCAAGAATAATCCTTTTAGCCAATCTTATTCGATCACCAGGGTTACCAGCAAAACTAGTAGAAATCGATTTTATAGCTTCATCTATGTCATTAACTCTAGAAATATCACTGAATAACAACCTCTTACTTAACCATATCCTAACAAAAGTATCAAATGAAGTATAATGATATAATTTGATATATTTATTCTTTCCCTTTAGTTTCTTTCCAGGATAGACTCCACAGCTAGTATATATTTTTTTATTAGATAGCTTCATTTATAATGTTTTTATCAAATATAATTATTCTATTCAAAATAACTCTCTACCTTCTAACTTATTCTTTATTAATTCGAGTACACCGTTGTAAATATCATACAGGTCTTTTTTGTCCTCTTGTCCTTCCCATTCCGAGAAGCTGTTACCCTCGAAAAACTTCCAAGAAAACACTCGCTTTGCTCTCCTTGATAATTGCAGATCCTCGAATATGCTTCTTACCTTTTGGATCTTCTGTAGTATATCTCCTGATCTGTCCTGTTCCGTATCTTCCTCATCGATCAGATCTATACGTTGAAAATCAACATTTGCATCTACCGGCAATGATCGGTATTTATGCTGATAAGGTGAGGTCGGTGACTGAATGTTTAATTTTATCATCTGCAGGACAAAGAAATCGAGTTCCCGGTATTGTCCCTTCTTGCTTTCGTACAATTGCAGGATATAAGGTTCATTGGTCCCGCATTTCTCTATAAGCATCGCCAGAACTTCATTCAATACATCGACTGCCTCTTCATTCATCCCATGATGTGAGCAATGGTAGACTGCATAATCGAGCCAACGATCATATCTTTGTGAAATGTATGTGTTTATTATTTCATTTGCCATCGGCCAAATTCAATTTAAAAGGGTAAAGGATTACTTTGTTTTATCACACTTGTAGATTTAGTCGGGATATCGCTTTCGTAGACATCGATAAAATGAGTCGTCTCTTTGTCGAACTTGCAAAGCATCTTCAATAATCCTATATTTCGACCTTTTGCAACATCAATCAAAGCATATCCTTCTGTCTCCTTATCTTTGTATGGGTCAGGGAATGATCTTAAATATATTTCGGGCCTGTATACAAAAATCACGACATCGGCAGCCTCAGCTATTTGTCCGCTATCCCGAAGTCGGTTTAACGACGGAACCGGGTTTTGGCTATCCCTGTTCAGCTGTGATAAGGCAATAATCCATATATCCAGTTCTTTGGCTAAATTCTTCAATCGTCTTGCCACATCAGCCATTTGCTGTTCTTTATTACTACCTTTCATATTCACACTAAGAATCTGCAAATAGTCGATTACAACACCGTCAATTTGGTATTTTGAAACCATTGCCCGAATAGAATTTATTATCGTATCAATGTTTGAGGTACTTCTATCGTCGAATAAAATGGATGAATTGTATAATCCGTTTATTGTTTTATCGAGCCGCTCAAACTGCCAATCATCCAAAGGGCTATAGAGAATTTGACTTGATGAGATACCGCTTTCCATGGACATTAACCGTGCAGCCAATTGCTCTTTTTTCATTTCCAGAGAATAAACTGACACTTTTGTCCCATGCTTTACGGTATTATTCAATATGGATAAAGCCAAAGATGTTTTCCCTTGTGATGTTTCTGCGGCAATAATAATCAAATCCGATTTTTGTAGACCTCCGGTCTTTTTGTCTATCTTTTGAAAACCGGTTGGCGATCCGGTCAAAACAGTCTTTGATGATTTATTATCTTCAACTATTTTGTATACAGACTTAACTGCATCTTTAATCGATGAAATATTATTTTCTGAAAATGAATAGATATTCTCTAAAAACTGACCCGCATAAGAAGAAATATCTAAAATATCATCACGCTCTGATTGTCCTTTTGATTGAAGATAAATTCCAAGGTCTATGAACTTTCTTCTGGTTGAAAGGTCATTTAACCGACAAGTATGTGAGTAAAGATTTGTCATGGAGGAATAATCACAGACTTTCATTAATTCTACAACTTTTAAGATAGTTTGATCAGATCTTTCGATAGTTCGAGTTTAACCAAACTACTGGCTTGATTAGCAAATACAGATACCCGCTTGATGGCTCCGTTAAGGTCTGCTTTACCAATAGATAAAATTTTATCATTATTCTGCGGGAGAACAGAACGATAATTAGGATAGTTACCTTCTTGTAAGGTCGCAATTATACTCTCCAATCCATATTCTAGTCGCACTGAATTATTATTGACGAATATGTTTATTAATTCATCGGTTGGCTTGATTAAGCCTTTTAAAATGGTTGCGATTTTAAGAGGAAGGGCAAAGCTTATTTGCTCTGTCATTGATTCGTCCCGAAGTTCTAACAAAGCAAGCTTATGACCGTCGGAAGCTACAAAGCTGATTTGTCCTTCTACAATATCTAGATAGACAGAGGTCATTATGGGGAGAAGATCATCGGTAGATGCACAGAAGATCGTTTTTTCAATGCCATTTAGTAAGACCTTAGAAGGTATTGAAATTCTTGTTGCATTGGCAACATCTTTTTCTTTGGGAAATTCTTGTGGTGATAGCCCGGCTAGTTCAAACTTACCGCCTTTGTACTTGACAGTGACAGCTAACTTTTCATCAATGGAAATCGTGATAGGCTGTTCCGGTAATGTCTTTAGGGCCTCAATCAGTAATTTTGGCTCAATACAAATGGAAATAGTGTTTTCGGTTAAAATGCCATCGATGAAAGTGTTTATCCGACCTTCGGTATCGGCTGCCGAGATCTTAACCGAACCATCTTGAATTTCCAAGTGAACATTGTCCATGATAGGAAGCGTGTTCTTCGAGGAAATGATTTTACTTACCGACTGTAGCCGGCTTAATAATTCTGATTTTGAGAAGTTATCAACCGACTTTTAGACTTGAGCCATTTTATACGAAAGTATGAGATTTGGTTTTTTTGTGTTTATATACCTACCTCATACTTTCTTTTAAAAACCTCTACAACACTTTGTCTGGTAGCCTTCAAAATCAAAAGGCACTATGATAACAATTACAATTTCAAAATCAGAATTATTAAGCCGGCTACAGTCGGTAAGTAAAATTATCTCACCAAAGAACACTCTTCCGATCATGGATAATATCCTCTTGGATATCCGAGAAGGAAAGGTTAAGATTTC
>NZ_JAIXHZ010000060.1:0-5260 GCF_043392705.1 Dysgonomonas sp. Shenzhen-Wh21 | reverse complement strand
GTATACGAACGGAAAAAATAGTGAAAAAGGAAGTTCCGTTCGATACTACTCAATAGGTGTATTGTGTTAATATTAATAAATTTATGTGTACAAGTATGAAGAAAAAGTTGTTATTGATTTTGATTGTCTTCTTGTGTCATATTTATATAGTTTTTGTATATAAATATTTTTGGCATGATAAAGCTAATTAAAGGTATTACAGTTGTATATCTGTAATCTGAAGCTATGTTAGCTTTGATTTCCTTTATCTTTATTTTCATTATAGAACACTACTTTTATTTAGAGGTAAGTTTTGAGAGTAAACTTATTTCCAGGAGCAAATGTAAACTAAATTTTTGTAAAAAGAATAAAAATGTAATGTTTTTTTTAAATTTGGTTTCATAATGATTCTTTTTGTGTCGATTTGTTGGCTTGAAATGATATGTTTTGAAATATCTTATTTTGTTGATTGTTTCTGTAAAACATAAATTATTACATATTTTAAAACATAATAAATAAATTTATGTAAAAGTATGCCTCTTCACCGAAGTTGTAAATACCTATTACATGGTATTTATATACCATGTAATAGGTATAGATGGGGATGTTCATAGAAATAAAATTTAAAATAGGTCTTATAAAAAGGTATATAAAGTTTCAGGAAAAGCTAGAGGTGCATATTATATCTTTAGTTAATAAAATATTATCTTTATATATCCATTTGCTAATATAAATTATGGACAGAAAGAAAAAGACAGGTACGCACAGAATATTCCAAATTTTGAAGCGTGTAAAGAAGCTTTGGAAAAAGGATATTAATGTCTATTTTATTTCAGGGATGTGCTATAATTGTAGTGTATTTGATAAGATAGTGCTACCGAAGGGATATAAGAAGAAATATATTGAATGGCACGTTCCCATTTCTGGACAGTCGTTGCAGGAATATGCTTCTGTTATGGCAAAAGAGATTGATACCTCCAGATCATATATACTGATAGGATATTCTTTTGGTGGCGTTATTGTTCAGGTAATGAGTTATTTCTTATCTCCAATAAAAACCGTACTTATTTCGTCTTTTAAAAGAGACGAAGAGATCCCAATGTTATTTCGTGCAGCTAAAAGAACAAATGTGGCAGACCGCATTCCGATGCGCGTGTATGCTTCAACAGAGCTTATAACGGATCTTTTTAACCGTTTTGTTTATAATGTGCCAACATCAGAGCTGGCTGAGGTAATGACCTTTGTTGATCCTGTTTATATTAAGTGGGCTATTGAGCAAATTGTAGGTTGGATGCCCGAAAATAAATGTAAACATCTCTATCATATACACGGAACCGAAGATCAGATTTTTTCTTATGAACATATACGAAATGCATTTCCAGTAGAAGGTGGGGATCACCTGATGGTGGTAAAAAAAGCTGATGCGATAAGTACTATTCTTAGTGGTATTCTTTTGATTAAAGAAAATTAGACTTTCAGAAATCGTGCTAGAGTATATTTATGGCAACTGCAATCCTAATTCTTTCTAGTGGGATAGTCAATACTATTAATAACAACATCGGCATGACTAGTTTGTAAGGATTTTAATCATTGGATTGCAAATTAGAAGGGATGATGGGTTATTTAATTATTATTCAAAATCAATCTGAGTATCAAGCTCCCAAATCCCCAAAACCATAAAAAGATAACTGTTAGAAGACTTATAAGTGCCCATATCCGTTTCTTTTTAGTTGTAAACATCTCAAAATATTTAAAATAATCTAAATATCTATCTTTCTAGTCTATCAGGAAATAAGCAAAAATATATGAAGGAACACCTAACAACAAGAGTAAATAATCATCGTTTATATTTTTTGCAATATTAACTTCTTGCAAACAAATTAAAACAGAATTTATGGAACCCAATATAAATAGATATACTAGAGCATAAAAATGCATACCAGCAAGAGTTATCTTTATTCCATTCTTTTTATTTTCCGAGACTTCTTTTACTGCTTTAATGACTTCTTCTCCTTTTTTATTGTTTTTAAATAAGAAATTATTTATCGGATAGACCGATATTTCATTTATTAATAACCCTAATTTATAAAGATTGAAATATATCAAATTACAAAATTTTATCATATCAGATTGTTTTGTTGTTCTTTTTTACTGGGACTTTCTTTCTAGAAACTATAAAGAGTTCGCATAACTATTTCTAATTGCTGTCTCTAGTATATCTTTATATTCGTCTCCTATGTATGCACTGGTAAATTCTCCACTATTTTTTCTTTTTCACAGATGTAGGTTTGTCGATGTTAATAATCGCATAGTAAATCGCGTCAATAACTCCTGCCATTCGTTTAAAATCCAGACGATCCATTTTGTCTCCCGGTTTATGATAATTGTGATTGCGATAGAATGCACTATTGGTAATCATCATAGCATCAAAGCCGAGTGCCCAATAATTGCGATGATCTGAAAAATCTACTCCTTTTATCATTCCGGGACTTGTCAGGCTTTTAGTTTTAATTGTTTTTGCGTTGTAAAATTGCTTGGAGAAATCTTTTACAAATTGTCCATGTCCTATTTTCTTTGTTAAGAGTATAAAGTCTCCCTTATTGCCATAAAAAAGCTTCATTGGGGCAAATGGATAACTCTGTGAACCTTCAGCGTCATTGAAGAATCCGATCATTTCTATAGCCACCATCCCGTAGACGGAGGTGTTCGCTTTTTTCAGTTCGCTGGCATGGATGTAACTGCCCATAGATTGAGTACCGAAGAAGGGTGGTTCTTCGAGGGTATATGCAACTAGCTCTATGGGGCGTGTTAAGTTTGATCGACTAAATAACCGAGCTAATTCCAGTATAGCAGTTACGCCAGATGCATTATCGTCAGCACCTTCTTGTTCTCCGCAAACATCGTAATGAGCACCGATTACTACCAAAGCTTTTTGTTGTTTTGTACCAAACCGACAGATAACATTCTTATAATTAACATTGTCAACAGTGTATGTTTGATAATATGTTGTATCTGCATATTGGCTAAATTCTGTGAATATATAGTTTGCAACCTTGTTGAGTGTTACTGTATCCTCAAAGTTGCGAAACCCTTCTGTTTTGGTAATAGCAGTCAGATGCTTTTGTATACGCTCTATATCAGACTGAGCATGCAGATTATGTGTGACAAATAAAAGAGTGGATATTATAAAAGTGTATATAAGCTTCATTTTTGCGATCTGTAGTTTAATTATGACAAATATAGTTTAATATTCAAGATTTCCTATTTGTTTTATTTCTTACAGGCTAAATTATCTAGTATTAAGATACTTGTTATTATTTGTAAATAAATTAAAGTGACAATTTATAATATTACGGATAGCTGTTACTTTTGTTACTTTTTGATGTTTATATATTTGATATAGTGTTGTTTGTGTTTTATTTGATTTTGCGAGAAATTGTAACCTTTTTTGATTTAACGGATACGTGAGATTGAGAAACTCTAGTTTTGTAAAGATGATGAAAAGTTGGGGTGGCTTCTGTGTTAAAATGATTGATAATAAAAAGAAAAGTGTATTTTTGTATTCCAAAGTGAAAAACTTATAAAAGTATAATTCATAATTGAAGTTTATGATTGATAGAATAGATAAGCTGTTGGCAGAAATTGAGGGACTGAAAGCTTCTAAAGCAGATGAGATAGAGGTTTTACGTATTAAGTATCTTAGTAAGAAAGGTGAAGTATCGGCTTTGATGAACGATTTTCGCACTGTAGCTGCAGAACAGAAACGGGAGGTAGGTATAAAACTAAATGAACTAAAAGAAAAGGCTCAGGAGCGAATAAATCAGTTGAAAGAATCTTTAGAAAATTCTCACACTGTGGATGAGGCAATCGACCTTACTCGTACTGCTGCGCCCATCGAGCTTGGTACTCGCCATCCGCTATCAATTGTAAGAAAAGAAATTTGTGATATTTTCCGCCGTTTAGGCTTTTCTATAGCCGAAGGCCCTGAGATAGAGGATGACTGGCATGTTTTCTCTTCTCTTAACTTTGCGGAAGATCATCCGGCTCGTGATATGCAGGATACGTTCTTTATTGCACGAAGCCCTGAAATTGTATTGCGTACACACACTTCTTCTGTTCAGACTCGAGTGATGGAGAAGCAACAACCACCGATACGCATTATTTGTCCTGGTCGAGTGTATCGTAACGAAGCTATTTCGTATCGTGCGCACTGTTTCTTTCATCAGGTTGAGGCATTGTATATAGACAAGAATGTGTCTTTTGCTGATCTAAAACAAGCTTTGTTATTCGTTGCGAAAGAGCTGTTTGGAGCAGATACCAAGATACGTTTGCGTCCTTCATATTTCCCTTTCACAGAGCCTAGTGCTGAGATGGATATTTCATGTAATATCTGTGGCGGGAAAGGGTGCCCATTCTGTAAACACACTGGTTGGGTAGAGATATTAGGCTGTGGTATGGTAGACCCGAATGTGTTGGAAAATTGTGGTATAGATAGTAAAGTATATACGGGATATGCTCTCGGAATGGGAGTGGAGCGTATTACAAATCTTAAATATAGAGTTAAGGATCTTCGTATGTTCTCCGAGAATGATCAACGTTTTCTTGATCAGTTTGAGAGTGCATATTAAGATGTACTTATCGTAAATGCTGAGCGAAGCATTTTATGCATTTTATTTTGTATTTATAAGCATCTTTAAAACAATATTATAGCTTGTTTTTGGCTTCAATAATCACTTTTGAGGAGAAAATACTTTAGAATATATTTGCATAATAAACAAAACTATTTTACCTTTGCATCGCATTTAAGGAAAACGGCTACGTAGCTCAACTGAATAGAGCATCTGACTACGGATCAGAAGGTTGCAGGTTTGAATCCTGCCGTGGTCACTTTTTTGAAGTGAATAGGCGTGTAAATCAATGGTTTACACGCCTATTTTTTGAGGTACTTACAGAATCACTTACAAAACTTAGCCTTTTGTCTCTCTTCAAAATAAATTCAAAAAATAATCCATAATTAATTTGCAGATATAAAATATTTTTGAATATATTTGCATCGAATGTTTGAGTCGAATTTTATACGAAGGTATGAGATTTGGCTTTTTTGTGTTTATATACCTACCTCATACTTTCTTTTAAAAACCTCTACAACACTTTGTCTGATAGCCTTCAAAATCAAAAGGCACTATGACAACAATTACATTTTCAAAATCAGAATTATTAAGCCGGCTACAGTCGGTAAGTAAAATTATCTCACCAAAGAACACTCTTCCGATCATGGATA